>SHVP01000020.1 GCA_009694165.1 Alphaproteobacteria bacterium | reverse complement strand
CAGCCGTTCGCTGGAGGACGACTGAGATGGGTCCGCGGCGAAGTCGCACCTTCTATCTTGCGGCGATGCGGCGCTATTTCGACCGCATGGACCGGGGCGACGTCGCCGTCACGGTGGCCTGCTTCGCGCCGCGCGGCGAATTGATCTGCGAAACGGCGGCGATGCGCCTCAAGGGCCGCTGGGCACTCACCAAGTTCTTCCAGGCGATAACCGACAACACCCGGGGCATGACCCATCGCATGACCAACGCCGTGATCGACACCGCCAGTGGTACCGGCGCCGCCGAACTGATCTACCGCAACAGCCGCAAGATCGGCGCCGCCCTCGATATGGAGAACTGCAACTTTTTCGATTTCGACGGCCGCGGCCGCTTCAAGCGCGTGCGCTTCTGGACCGGACGCCTCGTCAACCAAAGCGTGGCGATGGACGCGGCCAAGCGCGAAATGAAGAACCAAGCGCACCGGACAAAGCGTGCCGCTGGGCGCTAGGGGGTTGACCTTCCGTACGGAGGAACCACCATCTTGGCCGCGAGGAACTTCTGGAAGGTTGAACCCGTGATGTTTCGCGTGCTCTGGCGTCTGACGGTTCTGTTGCTGGTCGCGGTCACACCGGTGAGCGGCTTTGCCATGGCGCGCGCAGCGACCTGCTGGCGAAAATAGTCGCCGCGATCCCGACGAGCGCGGCCAGGCAGAACGCCGGCGTCGGCCGCCATGCAGCGCGGGGCGTCCTCTTTTTTCCACCGCTACGGTAATGGTGCCGCGAACAGTCTCCGCCTCTCCCTGCACCTTGGCGGCGAGCGTGAGCAGCCATCGATCGGCCATCGGAAACTGGGCTTCGATCCGATAGATGCCTGGGGCCGTTTCGGGCGCTGCCTTGGCGGGTGCCGTCATGGTGGCCATGCCATCGGGTCGCATATCCAGGCGTGTTTGGATGATGACCGCCCCCGGCACCAGAAACTGGTTCCGCAGGTCGACCAAGCGCACGTTCATGATCGTCGCCCGGCCGGATTTCACCGGCGAGCCTTCGAGCTCAAATCGGTAGTCCTGGGATCCGGCGGCCGCTGGCTGGGAAAGCGACAGCGCCACGGCCAAAGCCGCCGGCGAAAACGACCGCGCGCAGACCGCGGCCCTTCGCTGAAAGACGGTGAACAACATATCGTTTACCTCTTATTTCGGTCGCGTCGATGATCGCGATGGTCGGCAACCGATCGGGCTCGGGCCACGGCGATCGACATTCACCCGTGCGGGCTGCTCGGACCGGTCCGCACCTGGCGGCATGGTCCTCGACGAGCTAGGCCAGCAGGGTCAGGGACACGCCGTCGCCGGCGTATCCCGCGTCAGATGCACGCTCTAGGGGGAGAAGGATCGGGAGAGACTTGACGGCCGATGGGGGGGGCGACGAGCGTCCAGTAGTGGGCGACCCGCCACGAAAAAATCGTTTCTGCGGGGGCCCCGACGACCAGCAGGGCCGCTCCGACCAGGCAGGCCATGCCGTCGCAATTCATTGCCATTCCCTTCGGCAGGACGCCATCGGTCGAATCGGGATCATCGTCGCCCGCTCCGGTATCCATCACCATCATGGCGCAGGGTTGTGCTACGGCCTGCCGGATCGTGCCAATCATGACCGCGATCAATCCCAGAATGGCCGCGACGGCGATGAAACGCTAACAAAGCATCGCCATAGCCTAAACTTAGTATGCCGCCCCGGGATTAGAAGATGGCTGTGCGTCGCGGATGCCACGCACTCGCAACTTCCGCGAGGAGCACGGTGGGAACGTCCTTGGAATCCATTGAACCTGCGCCCGCCACGGCGGCAACCACGCGATGGGCCGCATCATTGCCGGTGGAAAACCGCATAGATGAAATTTTGCCGGGCATGGGCGGGTGTCTCGTGGACTTCGCGGGCGTCGGCGAGGAGCGCGTACCCCGGCCCGAGGCGGGGGGCCAGGGTCGCGGCACTGTAGCGCTGAACCGGCAGTCCACTGCAGCGTTCTGGACCGTCGAGCGCGAAGGTCGCCAGGATGACGGTCGCCCCCGGTGCCGTCGCGCCGGCGAGGACGGCCAGGTAGGCTTCCTGCATCGGCGTTTCGGTGAAAAAATGAAAGACGGCGCGGTCATGCCAAAGCTGCCACCGCCGCGGCGGCGTCCAGGCGCCCACATCGGCGACGATCCAATGGACGCGGTCGGCGCCGGCACCAAGCCGCGCCCGGGCCCGATCGACGGCGACGCGGGAAACGTCGAGCACGGCAAGGTCGCCGTAACCCGCTTCCACCAGCAGGTCGATCAACCGTGACGCACCGCCGCCCACGTCGATGATCGGCGTCGCCGGGTCGGGCGCGAAGCGACGGATCAGAGCGAGCGAGCGCTCGGGATGAGCCTGATACCAGCTGACCGCATCGACCGCCTTGGTCGAATAAGTGCGGTCCCAATGGGCCTGCCAATCGGTCATGGCTTGGCCGTCGGCGCGGGTCGTCTCACGCGCTGGCGGCAACCGTGTATCCGGCCTCCACGATGGCCTGCTTAGCGATCGTCGCGTCGGCCGGCCCTTCGATGGTCACCCAACCGGACGGTAGATCGATCGCGACCTTGGCGGCGGGCAACCGGGCGATTACCGCACGCGACACCGAGCGCGCGCATCCGTCGCAGCTCATGCCTTCGACCTTCAGCTTCAGCATCTGTTCACCTGACAATTCCGTTTCCCGGCATCATGCCGGTTCCCGTAGCGGCAGGGTCAAGGCGCTCGGAGGAACACAATCCTGTTCGAGGCCTCAACCCTTCGGCCGCAATGCCACCACGTCCTCGCGTTTCATGACGCCGTCCCAGCGGCGGGCGAAGACCGCGTCGATGCCGAACTGATCGAGAATACGGGCCACCACGTGGTCGACGATGTCGGCGATGGTCTTCGGGTGATTGTAGAAGGCCGGGTCGGGCGGCAGGATGACCACGCCCAGGCGCGCCAGCCGCAGCAAATTGTCGAGATGGATCTCGCTGAGCGGCGTCTCGCGCGGCACCAGCACCAGCTTCCGGCGCTCCTTGAGCGTCACCTCGGCCGCCCGATGCACGAGATTGTCGCCATAACCGTGAGCGATCGCCGCCACCGTGCGCATCGAGCAGGGGACGATGACCATGCCGTCGGTGCGGAACGATCCCGACGCGATGGCCGCGCTCATCTCGCCCGGTGCGTAATGGGCCTGCGCCAGCGCCTGCGCGGCGGTCACGGCCTCCCCGGTCTCGTGCTCAAGCGTCCGCTGGCCCCATTTCGACAGCACGAGATGGACTTCCGCCCCGGTTGCCTGCAAGGCTTGCAGCAAGCGCAGGCCGAAAATCGCGCCGCTCGCTCCGGTGATGCCGACGACCAAACGCATCAAGGCCCCTCTTGCTACCCGTCCGGCGGCCCGACCACCGTTGGGCCGGATGCCGGTGGTTATTGCTGGACGCGGCTCTTGGCGAAGCCCGCGCACTCGCCGCGATCGTTCCACACCATCTGGTCAAGCACCTTGCCGCCCCGCACCGTCATTCGATCGATAAACCGGATGCCGGCATAGTCGCCACCGTCGAGCGTCTTGCCGCGCAGCGTGCCATAGCAATAGACGATGGTGCCACCGCCGGCCGCCGGTGCCTCGTCGAAGCGGTGGAAGGTCTTGAGCGGATAGGGGTAACGCTTCAGCATCGACTCGAGCAGAATATCGATGTCGCTGAAGCGGCGGTCGCCGGGGAAAACGGTCCAGAACCCTGGGGCCAGCATCGCCTTGGCCGCGTCGTACTTTGTCTCTTCCATCAGGCGCAGGTACCGGAGGCAGAAGCGCGACGCTTCGCCGACGGCGGCGCGGTCGTCGGGCCGGTCGCGGTCGGGGCCGGGAAGGGGTAGGTTGCCCTTGCCGATGCCGTATTCGCCCTGGTCATTCCACACCGTCTGATCGCGGAAGCGGCCGTCGGCCGCCACCGTGAAGCGGTCGAGGAAGCGAATGCCGTCGTAGGCCGCACCGGTGTCGACGCGCTCGCCGTTTAGCGTGCCCCAGCAATAGACGACCGTCCCTTCGGCCGTCTGGCCCTCGTCGAACCCCTCGAACGTTTTCCACGTCTTGCGATGGCGGCCAGCGCTGTAGGCGAACAACTCGTCGAGGCTGTGCATGATCCCGGTGCCGGGAAAGACCATCGCGAAGTCGGGTGCGAAATACGCGGTCGCCGTGGCGATGTCGCGCTTCTCCATCGTGCGCAGGAAGGTCAGCACGCGTCGCGACGCCTGGCCCCTCGCCAGGTCTTCGGCACGCGGCAGGCTTTCGGCAAGATTGGCCATAGTCTCCTCCGTTGAGAGTGTCCGCTAGCCTAGAGCAAAGCAGGGGCCGCCGTCAGCGTCCGTCGCGCTCGAGCAGGCCAAGGACCGTGGAAAACAGCCGCCACCAGACGAAGCCCACGGCGACCACGAAGCCCGCCATGGCCGGCATCGACAGCAGTTCCAACCCGCTCGCCTTCAGGTAATCGAGGCCGCTGACGTTCCACCATTGCACCAGCCCTAAGGCGATGGCCAGCGTCGCCGCACCGGCCACCACCAGGGCCACCATGACCTTCCACGGCATGAACATCGGCGAGGCTCGCGCTTGGTCCGGCCCGCCCGTTTGCTGGGCGGGCTCAATCCATTACTATGCGGCCTCCGCCAGCCTGGGTCCATGTCGAGCGTCCCGATCGGCGCGGAGACCGCCCCGGCGCACCCACCGAACGGCGGCCCCACCAACGCCAGGAATGAGGCACAGGATGGCACCGACGAAGAACGGCTACATACCCTTGAAGCGGCAGTTGCAGGGCCCGGGAATTGTCGTCGCGCCCGGCTGCTTCGACGCCTTCTCGGCCATGATGGTGGCGCGCGCCGGTTTTTCGGTGGCCTACGTGACCGGCGCCTCGATCGCCTATACGCGCCTTGGCATGCCCGATATCGGCCTGGTCAGCATGAACGAGGTGGCGCAAACCGTGTCGCTGATCAGCGAGCGGGTCGAGATCCCGCTGATCGTCGACGGCGACACCGGCTACGGTAACGCCCTCAACGTGCGGCGCACCGTGCGCCTGTTTGAGACCTCGGGCGCCGCCGCGATCCAGCTCGAGGACCAAACCTTTCCCAAGCGGTGCGGCCATCTCAAGGGCAAGACGGTGGTACCAACCGGCGAAATGGTCGGCAAGATCAAGGCCGCCGTCGACGCGCGGCGGTCCTCTGACTTCTTGATCGTGGCGCGCACTGACGCGATCGCTGTCAACGGATTCGCTGACGCGATCGATCGGGCCGAGCGCTTCGTCGAGGCGGGGGCCGACGTTCTTTTCATCGAGGCACCGGAGACTGAGCAGCAGCAGCGCGACATGTGCCAGCGCTTCAAGGGCCGCGCTCCCCTGCTCGCCAATATGGTCGAGGGCGGCGCCACGCCGCTCAAGACGGCCGGCGAACTGCAGGACCTCGGCTATGGACTTGTCATTTTCCCGGGCGGCTTGTTCCGCGCCTACAGCCATATGGCCGGCGAATACCTGGCCACCTTGAAACGCGACGGCACGACGAACGCCTTCCGCAATCGCATGTTCGACTTCAAGCAGATCAACGAACTGCTCGGCACCGACGACGTTCTGGCGATGGGTGCCACGTACGACGCCAAGAATTTCCAATAGCGCGGCTGCGCCGCCGCGCCCGGAGGCCTGGGATTCGGCCTCCGGCGGCGAACGATTGGCGTCGGGCGCCATTCTTGGCACCGCCGCGCTCGCCAGCGTGGTCGGCCTTCCGGTTCTGCTCTCGATCGCCGAAGGGCCTCGCGCCATCGTGTCGGCGGCCGTTTTCGGTGCTGGCCTGGTGCTCGCCCATGGCGCCGCCGCCCTCTACCACACGCTGCCAAGCGGTCGGCTGAAGCGGGTTGCCGCGGCGATCGACCATTCGACCATCTACGTCCTGATTGCCGCAACCTACACCCCCTTTGCCCTGGTTGTCCTTTGGGACCACACAGGCTGGCTGCTGCTGGTCGCGGTATGGACCCTGGCCGCCCTCGGAATCATGACGAGTCTTTTCCTGGTTCGCCGGCTGCACCCGCTGTCGACGGCGCTCTCTCTCGTGCTCGGCTGGTGCGGGGTGCCGTGGGCCGTGCCGCTCTACGAGATCCTCGGCCCCACCGGCCTTGCCTTGCTGTTGGCAGGCGGTGTCGCTTACACGGGCGGCGTGGTCTTCTTCGCCTGGTCAGGGCTCAAATGGCACAATGCGATCTAGAACGGATTCGTGGTGTGTGGCGCAGCTCTCCACTACACGACCATCGCGTTCTTCGCGCTCTCTGCGGCTACATAGGCCGACCCGCCGCAGTCCGTCGAACCGCGACCGCGTACAATCCCGTATACCCTCCTCCGCCACTGGACCGGCGCGCCGACCAGCGCTAGTAAAGGCGGCCTTCGGATCAACACCGTGGAACCGCCCATGACCGTCTGCAGTCGCGCCCGGGCGCTTGTGGCGGCGGCCATGCTCGTCGCTCCGGCATTCATCGCCCCGGCGGGCGCCGCAGAAGATTGGATCAGCGTCGGAGGATCGGCCGAGCTTCAATTCGACTCGACCGTCGCCGCCGATTTCCGCGGGGTGAAATTGAATGACCTGTTCACCAAGACCGAACCCGAGATCACGCTGCGGGCGAGCGAGCGATGGCACCTCGTCAGCCAGATAACGCTCGAGCGTGTCCGCCAGGATCGCGACAGCGATGATCGCTACTTCGGCGACCACGGTGTCTACGCGAAGACGCTCTATCTCGAATACGACAGCGACCGGCTATCGCTCCAGGCCGGCAAGGTGGCGCCACCATTCGGTCTGGCCTGGGAGGAAGCGCCCAGCCTCTACGGACGACAATTCGCCGAAGATTATGAAGTCAACGAGCGCATCGGGTTCGTCGGCGGCTTAAAACTGGTCGACGCCTCAACGAACCGGAAACACCGGCTTGCGCTGGCCGCCTTCTCGCACGATACGACCGAACTTTCGCGTTCCGTCATCAAGAACCGTGGGCGGCGCCGGCAGGCCGCCGGTGGCCCAAGCAATACCGGCGACCTGTCGTCGTTCACGGCCGCGTTCGACGGCGAGCGTTGGCCCGGCGCGCCCTCGCTGCACTATCACCTTGCTCTCCGCCACTTGGCCGCCGGCGCAACCGAGGTCGAGGATGAGCGTGGCATCGCCCTCGGTCTGCAGGCCGACATCACAACGCTGCCCGATCTGACCGTTCGGCCGCTGGTCGAATACGTTCATCTGACCAAGGCCGATGGCCTGGCCAGGGATCGCGACTACTGGACGCTAGGCGCCGAGGCGCGGCACGGCGCCTACCTCGCCTCGCTGTCGGCAACCTGGCGGACAACCGATCCGGACGGCGGGACGGCCAGCACCGACCTGCTGTGGCAAACCAGTCTCGGTCGGTTTATCGCCCCCGACATCCGCGTCGAGCTCGGTTATCGCTTCCGCGACGAAAGCGGGCTCGACAGCCACACCGTCGGCCTCCGGCTAAAGATCGACTTTGCCTACGGCACCGACTGACCGACGCCAGCCACCGGGCCTGCCCCTATAATCGAGTCCCGCTTAGCCGTTGCAGCCCAGCTCCGATGACCACCGCACCCGCCGCCGCCATTGCCGCCCTCCGCCAGGCACTTGGGAACGACCACGTTCTCACCGACGACGACAGTCGGCGCTTTTTTTCGACCGACATCTTCTACGTGCAAACACCGGTCGCGGCGGTCCTGCGGCCGGCCGATACGGCGGAGTTATCAGCCGCGGTGGCGATCGCCACCCGCCATCGGCTTGCCGTGGTGCCGCGCGGCGGCGGGATGTCTTATACCCGCGGCTATCTCGCCGATCGCCCGGACGCGGTCTTGATCGACACCAAGCGCATGAATCGCGTGCTCGCGCTCAATCGCGAGGACATGTACGTGACGGTCGAGTGCGGAATTTCCTGGGCCGAACTCGACGAGACGCTCCGCCCAAACGGGCTGCGCACGCCGTTCTGGGGAACGGGGTCGGGACGCTACGCGACGGTGGGCGGCGGTTTGTCGCAAAACGCCATCAATTATGGGTCGGGCAAGTACGGACCGGCGTCCGACTCGGTGCTGGGGCTCGAGGTCGTGCTGGCCGACGGCCGGGTGCTCAAGACCGGCTCGGCGGCGACCCCGCACAATCCGTCGCCTTTCTTCCGCACCTACGGACCCGACCTTACCGGTGTATTCCTCGCCGATACCGGCGCCCTCGGCGTCAAGACCGTGGCCACGCTCAAGCTCGTTGCCCGGCCGCCCGCGATCGACAACGCGTCCTATGAGTTTGCCGACCGTCGCGCCAGCGTCGCCGCCATGGCCGAGCTCACCCGTCGCGCCCTCACCTCGGAGATGTCGGGCTATGACGCGACCGCGATGCACTACATGATCGAGCGTCGCAGCCTCGGCGAAGACGTCGGGCGCCTAGCCGCCGTCGCCCGCAGCGGCGGCATCGCCGCCGCCGCCCGGGTGGCGCTCGCCGGCCGGCGGGCGTTCCGCGACGTCGCCTATACCGTTCATTTTACGATCGAGGGTCGCGACGAAGGCGATGCCGCCAGTGCCATGGGCGCGGCGCGCGCCATCTGCGCCGCGGCCGGCGGCAAGGCCATCGAGCCCTCGGTGCCGCGCATCGTCCGCTCGGGTCCGTTCCCGCTGCCAACCCTATTGTTCAACGCCGACGGCAAACAGTGGATCCCGGTCCACGTCATCGTGCCGCATTCGCGCGTCGTGCCGCTGATCGAGCGGATCGAGGAGCTCCTCGCCGGCCGCCAGGATGTGCTCGAACGCCATGGCATCGAGTGGGGAAATTTCCTGGCGCCCGCCACCGCCCAGGCCATCCGCGTCGAGCCTTGTTTCTTCTTCCCTGACGCCGCCAACGAACTGCGCCTGTCGTTCTTTGATGAGGATTACCGCGCCAAGCTGAAGCGCCACCCGGCCAACCCGGCCGCCCATGAGGCTGTAAGCCAAATTCGAAGCGAAATCGGGCAGTTGTCGCGCGAATTCGGTGGCGCCCATTTCCAGATCGGCCGCCTCGACCCCTATCGCGAGACCCGTGAGCCGGCGACCTATGCGCTGCTGCAGGCCGTTAAAGCCTGGATCGATCCGCACGGGCTTATGAACCCGGGCTCGCTCGGACTGAACTAGCGATCAAACGCGGGCGGCGATTGCTCGCATCAGGCAAAACTTCATACGGAGGGATACCTACGGGTGCGCCCGGCTTGGAAAGCGCGCACAAAGTGCGCAGACAAAGACTGCCGTGTTGTGCCGCCTTCTGATCTTGACGGTTCTCCTCGCCTTAGCTGCCGGCCCGGTGTCGAGCGCACCGCGTCCGATCGTCGTCGGCGGCGGCATCGCGACGGGAACCAACGTCACCGTGGCGACGTCGATCTGCTCGATCCTCAACACCCGCGCGCTTAGCAAGTTCAAGTGCACGGCGATCGTCACGCTTGGCTCGGCCGCCAACGTTGATGCGGTGAGCGATGGCACCGCCGACTACGCCCTCGCCCAGGCGGATGTGGTTTCGGCGGCGGAGAACGGCGAAGAAGCGTGGAAGGACCACCCCGTCCGCGCTCTGCGGGCGATGCTGGCGCTGCACTATGAAGCGGTGACGCTGGTGACGCGGCTCGATTCCGGCATCGACCGCGTGGCCGACCTGCGCCAACGCGCCGTCAACATCGGCAATCTGGGCTCAGGCGGGCGCATCGATGCCGAGCGACTCCTGTGCCTGCACACCATCGACCCGGTCAAGGACATCAAGCCGTTCGACTGCCGGCTGTCCGACGTCAGCCAGGCGCTGACCAAGGGGAAGCTCGACGCGTTTTTTTCATTGTCGGCCACCCCCCTCCGGCGATCACCTTCGCCGCCAAAGCGGTGCCGATCAAGTTCGTGCCGCTCGATACGCCGAAGATCCTGGAATACCTGAAAGGCACGTCCTACTACGTCATCGGAACGCTGCCGGGGGAGCACTATCCGGGGGTGACCCGGCCGGTGCGCACAATTGGCATCAAGGCGCTCCTGGTGACCCAGGATCGAGAGCCGGCCGATGCCGTCTATGATCTCGTTAAGACCCTGGCCGAGAATTTCGACGCCGTGAAGGCGTCCCATTCATCGCTCCGCGCGCTCAAACCCGAAGACCTCATGAAAGGGCTGGTCGGCCCGGTCCATCCCGGTGCCGAGCGTTACTACCGCGAACGGAAGTGGCTGAACTGACCTCGCGCGACGCCCCGGCCGACGATCACGACCCATATCCAAACGCCGCGACGAAGGGCGTGAGCAGGGGCAGCACCGGCTGCAGCGCGCTCTCGTAGCGGCGCCACCGGGCAACGGCTCGCCCGTAGATCGGCTGACGCACATCGCGGTAACTCGGCGTCAACGAGCCCTTGCCGCGTCCGGAAGGATCGAGCAGCGAGTCACGCCAGGGCAACCCGAGAAACTCGACTACACGGCGCGCCGTCGCTTCCGCATCGACGACCAGGTCCTCATAGCGGTATTCGCAATAGGCCAGCCCGAGCGTCTGGCGCTGTTCCAACCATAGACCCATGACGTCGGCATAGAGCGCGGCGGCGGTCTGCAGATTGTGGAAATGGACCATCGCCTCATTGGCGGCGAAGCGCTGCATGTAGCAGGAGAGCACGACGTCGCGCGGGTCACGCAGCGCCACCACGACGCGGGCGCCGGGGAATACCCGACACACGAGCCCGAGATGCACGAGATGGAGCGGCAACTTGTCGAGCAGCGTGCGCCCGGCCGGCACCACGCCGATGTGCCGGCGGACCGCCGCCCAGTAGGTTCGGCGCAGCGCGGTGACCTCGGCGGCGGTCAGCGCTTCGAGGGCGGCCGGATAGCCGCCGCCGCGACGCTCGACCGCCTGCCGCACCGCATGAAGAAGGGGCATTTCCTCGGCCGCGACCACGGCCGGGTGCGACCCGAGAATTTGTTCCATCAGAGTCGTGCCCGATCGGGGAAAGCCAGCGAAGAAGATCGGCTCGGCCAACCCGTCTACAGGCGCGGTGGTCGACCAGGCGGCGACGCGGTTCGACGTGAAGAAGGCGCGCTGGCGACCGATCTCCTCGCGGTAGGCGTCAAGCCGAAAGCGACGATGGGCCGGGTCTGCGCGATCAAGACGGTGACCGAGGGCAAAGGCCGCGAGGGCGGCATCGTACTCCCCGAGCCGGTCGTGCACCTGTCCGAGTTCGAAGGCGGCACCGGCATCGCGCGCGGCGATTGCCGCCAACCGATCCCGCGCCGCGACGAGATCGCCGGCGTCGCGGTCGAGTGCCGCGAGCACCTTGAGGGCGGTGGCGTTGGCGGTGTCGCGGGTGAGCGCCCGGCCGGCCGAGTCGCGCGCGGCCGCGGTATTTCCCATCGCCTCGTGCAACACGGCGAGGTCAGCATGCGCCTGCGCCCGCCCGTCTGCCAACACGATGGCCTGTTCGAAGGATCGCTGCGCAGCGTCGGGCTGGCCCGAGCGGGCGAGCGCTGCGGCCAATCCGGTATGCGCCTCGACCAGCGCCCGGTCGAGCGCGAGTGCGCTCCGGTAGGCGACAATCGCGGCGCCGTCACGGCCGGCCAGGGCGAGCAGGCGGCCGCGATTGGCGTGGAGTGCCGCCGGCACGCGCGCGCCCCGGCACGCTTGATCGATGGTGTCGAGCGCCGCGTCTAGCAAGCCCTCGACCGCCAGGGCATTGGCAAGATTGTTCGCCGCCTCGAGGTAATCGCGCCGGAGTGCCAGAGCGGCCCGGAAGGTAAGGGCCGCCTCGCCGTGCCGCCCCAGGGCCGCGAGGGCGTTACCACGGCCAAACTGCGCCTCGGCCGAAGTTGCGTCGGCGGCGATCGCACGCTCGAACACCGCCAGCGCCTCGGCCGCCCGCTCCTGCTCGAGCAGCACGAGGGCGAGATTGCCGAGCGCCGGCTCGTAATCGGCCTTGCGGTCCAACGCCGCGCGATAGGCGGCCTCGGCGGCCGGCAGTTCGCCTGCGGCGCGATAGGCGCTGCCGAGATTGCCGCGAAAGACCGGATTGGCCGGGGCCGCGTCGACGGCCCGCCCGAGCCAGTCGATCGCCGCCCGCACGCGCCCATCCTGGAGGGCGATCAGGCCAAGAAGGTGCAGGGCGTCGCCTGCGCGCGGCGCATGCTCGATGGCCCGCAACAAGAGCCGCTCGGCCTCGACCGTCTTGCCGTCGAGAAACGACCGGATGCCGCGCTCGAGATAGCCGCTTGCTGCCATGGGCCCTTTCTACCGCTAGACTGCGCCGATGCCGAGCCCCGCCTTTGTCGCCGTCGACGCCTTGGCTGCCCGGATCGCGGACGGGGCTTCCCTCGCCTTGCCCGCCGACGGACGGGGCGTGGCCATGGCCGTTGCCCGGGCGCTCGTCCGCCGCGGCGCCCGGGGCCTTTCCCTCATCAACGTGCCGACCGGCGGCCTGCAGACCGACCTTCTGATCGGCGCCGGCTGTGCCGTTGCGCTCGAAACATCGGGCGTGTCGCTGGGTGAATTCGGACCGGCGCCGCACTTCACCGCCGCCGCGACCGCCGGCACGATCGCACTACGCGACGCCACCTGCCCGGCGATCCATGCCGGTCTGCAGGCTGCCGAAAAGGGACTCCCCTTTTTGCCCCTACGCGGGATTCTCGGCACCGATGTGCTGGCTCACCGCGCCGACTGGAAGGTGATCAATAACCCGTTCGCCACGGCCGGCGATCCGATCGTTCTAGTGCCGGCCATCAGTCCCGATGTCGCCCTCTTTCATGCGCCGATGGCAGACCGCTCCGGCAACGTCTGGATCGGCCGCGATCGCGACGTCATCACCATGGCCCATGCCGCGCGGACGACGCTGGTGACGGTCGAACGGGTGGTCGACGGCGATCTGTTCGCCGACGACACCCTGGCCGCCAGTACCCTGTCGTCGTTCTACATAACCGCCATCGCCGAGGCGACGCGCGGCGCTTGGCCGTTGGCACTCACGGGCCACTACCGCGACGACGACGCGCATCTCGGCCGTTATGTCGAGGCGGCCGCGACGACCGAAGGATTTTCCCGCTACCTCGACGAGTTCGTGTTTGCCAGCCGGGCCGCCGCGCAATGACCGCCTGCCTCCCTGAGGAACTGCTGATCGCGATCATCGCGCGTCTGCTCGCCGATTGCCGCCACGTTGCGGTGGGGACGGCCTCGCCGATTCCGGGGTCAGCCGCCCTGTTGGCGCGCGAGCGGTCGGGCGGCGCGACGCGGGTGTCGATCCTCGGCAATCCCCGCAACACCTTCTGGTCGGATGGCAGCAAGGAACTGTTCGACTGCGCCGCCCAGGGCCGCATCGATGCGTTCTTCCTGTCGGGCGCGCAGATCGATGGCCAGGCCAACGTCAACCTGGTCGGCATCGGGTCTTACCCGCGCCAGAAGGTGCGTTTTTCCGGCTCGTTCGGATCGGCCTATCTCTATCACCTGGTTCCGCGCGTCATTCTGTTTCGCCCCGACCATAGTCCGCGCGTCCTGGTGCCCAAGGTCGATTTCATCAGCGCCGCCGGGACCAGTCCGCCGGGCACCTATCGCCCGGGCGGTCCCCACGCGCTGGTGACGGGCAAGGCCTTGTTCTACTTCGACCGGGGGCGCGGCCGTTTCCGACTCGAGTCCGTCCATCCCGGCTCAAGCGTCGCTGAAATCCGCCAACTGACCGGCTTCGACTTCGACTGTCCGGCCGAGGTGCCGGTGACGGCCGAACCCGACGCGGCAACCCTCGCCGTCATTCGCGGTCCAGTCGCCCGTGCGCTGGCCGACACCTACCCGAGGTTCGCGGCAGCGACCTTCGGCCTCTCGCCCGCAGCCTAGTTCCGCGACAACGGACGGTGCCATGATTTCGCTCAGTCCCGGCGCATTGGCCGGTCTCAAGGTGATCGACCTATCGCGCGTGCTGGGTGGCCCGGCCTGCACCCAGATCCTTGGCGATCACGGTGCGACCATCATCAAGGTAGAGCCGCCGACCGGCGACGAGACGCGCGACTACGGCCCGCCCTTCGCGCACGGGATCAGCGCCTATTTCGCCGGCCTCAACCGCGGCAAACGCTCGCTCGCCCTCGATCTCAACAGCGAAGCGGGGCGCGCGGTCGTCCTGCGGCTGCTCGAGGGCGCTGACGTCGTCATCGAGAATTTTCGCACCGGCACGATGGAACGCTGGGGGATCGGGCCCGACGTGCTGCGCGCCCGGTTTCCCCGCCTTATCCATGCCCGCATCACCGGCTTCGGCGCCGACGGGCCGTTCGGTGGCCTGCCTGGCTACGATGGTGCCGTCCAGGCCTGGGCCGGCCTGATCAGCCTGAACGGCGGCGCCACGGAAGAACCGGTGCGCATCGGCTTCTCGGTCGTCGACCAGGTTACCGGCCTTTACACCACCATCGGCATTCTCGCGGCGCTGGAGGAGCGGCGGCGGTCGGGGCAGGGACAATTCTTCGAAGTGACGCTGTTCGATTCGGCGATCACCTTGCTGCTGCCCTATGCCCATAACTGGCTGATGTCGGGGCAACAGCCCAAGCGCATGGGCAACACCAGCCCAAACATCTCGCCCTACGACCTTTTCAAGACCAAGGGCGACCGCGTCTTCCTGGCGATCGGCAACGATCGCCAGTTCGTCCGCCTGTGCGAACAGCTCGGCCAGCCTGAGCTTGGCACCGACCCCCGTTTCCGCACCAACTCCGACCGCGTCGCCCACCGCACGGCGTTGCGGGCGGAGCTCGAACGGCTGATGGCCGAGGTCGATGGTGCCGCGTTCGCCGAGAAGCTGATGCGCCTCGGCATTCCGGCCGGCGCCGCCCTCACGGTACCCGACGTCCTCACCCACCCCCATACCCGGCATCGCGACATGGTGGCGGAGATGGGCCGCTTCCGCGGTACCGGGACGCCGATCAAGTTCGCCCGCACGCCGGGCGGGCCGCGCGGCGAACCGCCCCATTTCGGTGCCCACAGCCGCGATATCCTGCGCGAGGCGGGCTATGGCGAGGCCGAGATCGACGCCCTGATCGCGGCGGGGGTGGTGCCCAAGGAGCGCAGCCGCCTCACTTAGGTCAAACCGTCGCTCCCCCCTCCGGCTTGATCCAAATCAAGAAAGCAACGGCGCGCCCCGGTACCGTTCTTCCGACATGGCGGGCGCCTCTCCCGCCGCCACCACAGGAGACAGGGTCATGGGTCAGCTTCCAGTCGTTCGGCACAACTATGGCAGGCACGGCATGCTCGCCGAAACGACGCACGACGATGGTGCGCGGATCGACTTTGCCTTCAATCTGCACCGCTACCTCGCCACCAGCGTGTAGCCCGGCCATCGCGAGCTTTACGAAAAGGAAGTCGAGCAGAAGTTCGTCAGGCAGAACGGCCGCAAGCCCAAGGACCGTCACGAGGTCCGCAAGGCGATGCTGAAGGAGCCCTACTTCCAATATTGGAGCCACCTCCGCCTGTTCGCGCAGGAAAATACCTATTGGGAGCGCAGCCGCATCGTCGATCGGCAACTTCCCGACCTCGTCGCGCGGGCCAAGCCGAAGCGCAGCGATCGGGGCAAGCTCGAGATCGACCCCAACTGCAAGGTGCCGCCCTACCAGGTGCCCTTCGACATGCATTGGATGCCGGGAAGCTTCTTCACTGAATTCGTCAAGGATGACGTGGCCGGCGGCGCCATGTGCTACCTCGGCGGCCTCTACATCACCACCCGCGGCATGAACGGGCGGTTCAACGACGGCGCTGCCTGGTCGGTGATCCGCTACATCAAAGAGAAGTTTCCCGACTTCAATCCAAAACGCATCCTCGACGAGGGCTGCACGGTCGGTCACAACACCCTGCCGCTCAAGCAGGCCTGGCCCGACGCCGAAGTGATCGGCATCGACATCGGCAAACCAATTCTCCGCGATGCCCACGCGCGAGCCAAAAGCCTGGGCGTCCCGGTGACGTTTTCAGAGCAGAACGCCGAGCACACAAAATACGAGGACGAATCGTTCGACTTCGTGCTCTCGACCTTGCTGCTGCACGAGACGTCCTACAAGGCCGTCTACAACATCGCCAAGGACAACTGTCGCATCCTCAAGAAGGGCGGGCTGATGCTGCATGTCGAGCAACCGCCCTTCAAGATGGTGGGCTCGCCCTTCGACCAACTGATGAAGGACTGGGATACCCACAACAACAACGAGCCGTTCTAGGGCGCCATGCACGACATGGACCTGGAGGACGTCGCCCTGAAGGCGGGCTTCCGCAAGGAAGACCTGATCCAGACCATGGCGCCGGTGGTGACCCCGACCGACGGGGACAAGCTGCGGCTTGGCGCCGGCCAGCAATGGTTTATCTTGGCCGCCTGGAAGCGCTAGACTACCCCTACCGCGAGACGGCGTGGGCGCCTGCGGGCGCCTGCGCCATTTTTTGGGAGATGAACATGGGCGAAGCACCGATCGTTTGGCACCGCTACGGCAAGCACGAGATGCTGGTCGATACCACCCACGACGAGGGCGCCCGGGTCGATTTCGCGATCAACCTGCAGCGCTACCTGGGAACCAAGGTATTCCCCGGGCACCGCGATCTCTATGAAAAGGCGGTCGAACCGAAGTTCGTGAAGCAGAACGGCCGCAAGCCTAAGGACCGCCACGAGGTCCGCAAGGCGATGCTGAAAGAGCCCTACTTCCAATATTGGAGCCACCTCCGCCTGTTCGCCCAGGAAAATACCTATTGGGAACGCAGTCGCATTGTCGACCGCCAGCTCGATTCCCTGGTGGCCAAGGCCAAGCCGCGCAAAGGCGACAAGGGCAGGGTCGAGATCGACCCGCGCTTCGAGGTGCCGCCCTACCAGGCGCCCTTCGACATGCATTGGATGCCGGGCAGCTTCTTCACCGAATTCGTCAAGGACGATGTGTCCGGCGGGGCCATGTACGACCTCGGCGGCCTCTACGTCACCACTCACGGCAAGAACGGCAGGTACAACGACGGCGCCGCCTGGTCGGTGGTGCGCTTCGTGAAGGAGCACTTCCCCGACTTCAAGCCGGCGCGCGTGCTCGACGAGGGCTGCACGGTCGGCCACAACACGCTTCCCTACAAGGAGGCATGGCCGCAGGCCGAGGTCATCGGCATCGACATCGGCGCGCCGGTGTTGCGCTATGCCCATCGCCGGGCTGAAAGCATCGGCGTCCCGGTCACGTTCTCGCAGCAAAACGCCGAGCGGACGAAATACGCCGATGATTCGTTCGACTTCGTGGTCTCGACCATGCTGCTGCACGAGACCTCGTACAAGGCGGTCTACAACATCGTGCGCGACAACTATCGCGTCCTCAAGAAAGGCGGGCTGATGATCCACGTCGAACAGCCGCCGTTCAGCTGGGCGCCGTCGGCGTTCGACCAGCTGATGAAGGACTGGGATACTCACAACAACAATGAGCCTTTCTGGGGCACCATGCACGACATGGACCTCGAGGATGTGGCGCAAAAGGCCGGATTCCGCAGGGAAGACGTGATCATGAAGATGGCGCCGGTGGTGACGCCGACCGATGCCGACAAACTGCGGGTTGGCAGCGGGCAGTGGTTTATCTTCGCCGCTTGGAAGCGCTAGACTGACCTCAGCACCCAACGCTTAACCCGATGGGCCCCGTACGGCGCCCATCGCATTTTGGAGGCCAGGAATGGGCACCGATACCGTCGTTTGGCACAATTTCGGCAAGCACGACATGCTGGTCGACACGACCCATGACGAAGGCGCGCGGCTCGACTTCATGATCAACTTTTTCCGCCACCTCGGCACCAAGGTGATGCCCGGGCACCGCGACGTGTACGAGAAGCGGGTCGAGCCACAATTCGTCAAAGAACACAAACGCAAGCCGAAGGACCGCCACGAGGTCCGCAAGGCGATGCTAAAAAACTCCTACTTCCAGTATTGGAGCCACCTGCGCATCTTCGCCCAGGAAAACACCTATTACGAACGCAGCCGCATCGTCGATCGCCAGCTCGATGCGCTGGTCGCCAAAGCGAAACCCCGCAAGGCCGACAAAGGCAAGCTCGAGATCGCCCCGAAGTTCGAGGTGCCGCGGTACCAGCGGTCCTTCGACATGCATTGGATGCCGGGCAGCTATTACACCGAGTTCGTCAAGGATGACGTCTCGGGCGGCGCCATGTACGACCTCGGCGGCCTCTACATGTCGACCAACGGCATGATCGGCAAGAACAACGATGGCGCCGCTCGCTCCATCATTCGCTGGCTGCGCGAAAAATATCCGAAGTTCGAGCCCAAGCGCATTCTCGACGAGGGTTGCACCGTCGGCCACAACACGCTGCCGTTCAAGGACGCCTGGCCCAAGGCCGAGGTGATCGGCATCGATATCGGTGCCCCGGTACTGCGCTATGGCCACGGCCGCGCCGAGAGTTTCGGCGTGCCGGTGACGTTCTCCCAACAGAACGCCGAACAAACGACCTATGCCGACGGGTCGTTCGACCTGATCGTGTCGACGATGTTCCTGCACGAGACCTCTTACAAGGCGGTGCACAACATCGTCAAAGAGGGTCACCGCCTGCTGCGCAAGGGTGGGTTGATGATCCACGTCGATCAGCCACCGTTCAATTGGGCGGCGACGCCGTTTGATGCCCTGATGCGCGACTGGGACACCCACAACAACAACGAGCCGTTCTGGGGCCCGATGCACGACATGGACCTGGCCGATGTCGCGACCAAGGCCGGGTTCAAGAAGAACGACGTGCTGATGACCATGGCGCCGATGGTGACGCCGACCGAAAGGGACAAGTACCACCTCGGTCAGGGCCAGTGGTTCTTCTACGGGGCGTGGAAGAGCTGAACCCTTCTGCCAAAACGACCTCGAAAGGGCGCCTATCGGCGCCCTTTCCATTTCAGCTGCCGGTGCCGTCTCGGCGAGGAAGAAGTTCCGCTGGCGGCGAAGCCGGCAAGTTGGGGTCGGCCGCCCGCACTTGAATGGCGAGGATGCCGCTATCGGCCGCCGGACGGCCGAGGACGTGCACGCGGCGACCGGGCGATAGGTCGAGCTCGCGCCCGACGTTGGCCGCGGCAAAGCGAATTTCCCGCGGGCCGATGGTGAAGCCGCCGGCAGCCAGCGGGCCGCGGACGAATCCCTCGATCGATATGGTGGCGATGCGGCCGCCGAACGGGATCGGCGGTTCGGCCTCCAGAGCAACGACCGCCATTGTACCGTCGTCGCGGAGCGAGCCGACGGCGCGAATCGGGCGGTTGCCAGCGACGGGCACCGTGGACGGCGCAATCAGCACGAGCGATCCCATGCGGAGCCGCGTGCCATCGTTCTCGTCGATCGATCCGCGTGTGCTGACGGCCCCATCGGCCGGCCGACGATCGAGCCGTGAGGCGACGATGACGCCATCGGCATCGCGGAGCCCGCTGACGTCGAGCCAGTGGCCGACCCGGAGGTCGGCGGCAACGGCGCCGCCGCCCTGGCGCGCCACCCGATCGGGATCGACGTAGACCGTTTGCCCGAGGACGCGGAGCAGTCGGCCATCACGCTCGATTGCGGTCACTGGGCCTGAGACCTCGAACTGCACCGCGGCACGAACGGCCGATAACTGACCGGCGACACTGCGCGCCTCGACCGCGACGACGTGCCCGACGCGCAGGTCGCCCGCGCTGGCCGGCGCCTCCTCGATGCGGATCACGGGACGATCGAAGGCGATGGTGAAGCCGTTGATCGTCACATTATCGATCTCGGTGATGGTGCCGAGAATGCCGACCGCGCCATCGAGTTGGGCAAGCGAGGATCGATCGTCGCCGCTGCAGGCGACGAGGGTCAGCGTTACTGCCACTGCGGCCGGCAGTCGGCCACGCAGCAGCGAACCCCAACGACGGGCCGGATGGAGCGGTGCAGCAACGCTTTGGCGCGCGCCATCGGTTATTGCCATGGGTTGGCGCACCATGAGCTGCTTGCAGTCCAATCGTCGCGGCACAGGTCGGCGCGTGGTCCTCTTCGTGAGAAGGCGCGGAGCGCCGTCGCGAAGAATGTGGCAGCCGTGCAGCGGCCCTCTCGAAGGAAGGGCCATTGAAGACACTGGGCCGGCGCCTGCGCGAATTCGGCTCGCCTACTGCTGGGCCTTCCAGCAATCGAGGATCTCAGCTCCGGTCGCCTGCCAGATGCCTTTGCGGTGGGCGATCGCCGCCAGCGCCGCTTCGAGATACTTGATGCGGTGCGGTTGGCCGGTCATCCACGGATGGAGTGTGATCGCCATGATACGGCCACCCTGGCGGCCCGCCTCGTCATAAAGCACGTCGAACTGGTCGGTAATCTGATCGACAAAATCGTCGCCCGTTTGCTTATAATTGAACAGAATGGTCGAATCGCTGATCCAATGTTGGTGCGGCATGGCGGTGAGCGTGCCGTTCTTGGTCCGGAAAGGATAGGGCATATCGTCGTTGATCCAGTCGCAGACGTACTCGATGCCCTCGGCGGCGGCGAGGTCGGGGGTATTGAGCGACTGGCTCTTGGCGGGCGACAACCAGCCGCGCACCTTTTGTCCGGTGAGCGCGCGCAGCTTGCCGACGGCCTCGGCCACCAACGCCTTCTCCTCGCCTTCCGCCTGACCGCCATAATGCAGCTTACCCATGTCGACGCCGTGGGCGATCACCTCCCAGTTGCGGCGCTTAATCTCGGCCACGAGATAGGGCGTCCGTTCGGCGACCGCGGAATTGAGGGCAACCGATACCCGCGAGATGCCAGAGGCATCGAGGGCGTCCATGACGCGAAAGATCCCGACCCGGTTGCCGTACTCGCGCAGGGTGAAGTGACGCAGGTCGGGGTAGGGCAACACCATGCCGCCCGGCGCGCGGAACGGCTTGGCCGGCATGTCGAGAGGGAAGAATTCGAGCGCCGGCACGATCCAGAGGGCGATGCGCGCACCGTTTGGCCACTCGACCGGCTTGCGGCGCACCAGCAGCGACCAGTCGTAGCGATTATGGTCCATGCCGTAGCGGCGATAGGGATACTGCAAATAGCTGTCGGGTAAGCCTGCCACGTTGTCCTCCTCGTCGGCGCTAGGCGCGCGGTGGATACTTTTTCTTGAATCGCGCGATCGCGGCGACGAATTCGTCGTAGTAGTGCCGGTAGAAATATTCGGAAATTTCCCGCCCGGTCGCGACCCACACGTCCTCATGGCCGGTGATGTAGTTGAGCGCTTCGTCGAAGGCCTTGAGTCGATGCCCCTGCGCCACCGCATAGGCATGCAGCGGAATGCACATCACCGTGCCGGTGCGGCGACCGTCGGCCCGCAACCGATCGAGATTGGCCTTGAGCATGTCGGCATAGCGGCGCGGCGCGATGTTGTGGGTGTTGTAGGCGATGATGTCGTTCATCTCGAGCGAATAGGGGATCGAAATGAGCCGCCCCGATTTGACGTTCACTGGAAACGGCTGGTCGTCGATGAACAGGTCGCAGGTGTAGAGAATCCCCTTTTCCGCCAGCAGGTCCATCGTCCATTCGTTGTGGGTCAGCGCCGGCGCCAGGTAACCGGCGATCATCTGGCCGGTATGTTTCTTCACGTTGGCAATCGAGTCGTCGAGGATCGCACGCTCCTGATCCGGGCTCATGTTGTAGGAGAAGCGTGTGTTGTAAATGCCGTGCGAAAAGAACTCCCAGTTACGCTGTTTGCAGGCCTCGACAATCTCGGGGTGATGATCCAACAGCGCTACAGACAGGGAAATCGAGCCGCGGACGCCGTACTTGTCCATCACCTCCATCATCCGCCAGTGGCCGACGCGGTTGCCGTGGTCGCGCTCGGAGTAGGCGACGACGTCGGGAACCGGCCGCGCCCACAGCGTCCGCGACGGATTGGGCGGTGGATCGAGTTCGTAATACTCGATATTGGGCGCTACCCAGAACGCCACCTTGGCGTTGTTGGGCCAGCGCACCGCCGGACGTTCGGTCCAGGGCAAGTAGTCGTAAAGACCAAGATCTGCTTTCACGGGATGACCTCAGATGGACGCGGACGACGGCGGCGCCCACGCGACGATGAAGCGACTCAGTTGGCCGGCTTGTAGTCTGCGAGATATTTCTTGACCGTCGCGAACGACTCGACGTCGCCGTACTTGAGCTGCATGTCGCATAGATTGGCGAAATGCGGGATCTCGTGCTTATCGGCCACGCATTCCTCGGCGATGATGGTGCGATAGCCGCGCGACAGAGAGTCGACACAGGTGGCGCGTACGCAGCCCGAGGTCGAGCCGCCGGTAATGATGACGGTATCGACGCGGTGCCAGATCATCAGCGACTGCAGCGGTGTTTCATGGAACGCCGAGGCCATCAGCTTGTTGTAGACGGCGTCGCGTTTGAAATCGATGTCCAGGCGGTCATCAAACTCGTGACGCTCGGAACCGATCTTGATGTTCTGCAGCGAGTCGGGCGTGTTGGTGCGGGTACCCCACACCCCCGCGTCTTCGCCCGATTCCATGTAACCCACCCGCGTCCAGACCACCGGCAGGCCCTGCGAACGGCATAGCTTGGCCAGCTCGTTGACGTAGTCGAGCTGCTTGGGGTCGGTCTCATACGCGGTCTTGAACTTGTCGACCCGGGTGTAGGCCTTCTGCAGGTCGATATTGACCAGCACCGGCTTGCACCCGAAGCCGAACTTGGCCCGATTGGGCGTGGCCTTGATCTGCGCGTAGTACTGACGCGGCGTTAGGTTGGAACTTTCCATGGCGACGCCCTCCCGATAGCGGCTTGTTCTTGCCGATTGGCGCTAAGAATCGGGGCCCGAACCCACCTTGTCAAGCAAGCCCGGGCCCGGCGCGATCCTGGGAACGGGTGCGCTGGAACCGGTCGACCGCGCTGGCGACGGCACGGAGCGAAGCCGCGACGATATTGCGGTCGAGACCGACGCCGAACAGGGTCCGCCCGTCGACGACCGCCTCGACATAGGCCGCGGCCGTGGCGTCCGCCCCACCCCGCACCGCGTGCTCGCAGTAATCGGCCATATCGATGTGGAGACCGAGCTCGCGTGCCAAGGCGGCGACGAAGCCATCGACTGGGCCCGATCCCTCGCCGGCCACCACCTTTTCCAACCCCTCGAGCCGCACCCGCGCCTCGAGGCGGCGCCGGCCGTCCGGCAGCGGCCAGGTCGCATGATCGACAAAACCCACCTGCCCGGCGCTCAGATACTCGCGCTCGAATGCCGACCAGATTGCACCGGCGGTGATCTCCTTACCGGTCGTATCGGCCAGCGCCTGGATGACGGGCTGAAACTCGATCTGCAGCCGGCGCGGCCGGTCGAGGCCGTAGTCGGTCTGCAGCAGGTAAGTGATGCCGCCTTTGCCCGACTGGCTGTTGACGCGAATCACCGCCTCATAATTGCGCCCGCCGTCGGCCGGGTCGATCGGCAGGTAGGGAACCTCCCACACGCCACTGTTGCTCCGGGCGATCGCCGCCAGCCCCTTCTTGATGGCGTCCTGATGGGAGCCGGAGAAGGCGGTGAATACCAGTTCGCCGCCGTAGGGATGGCGCGGGTGGACCGGCAATTGGTTGCAATACTCGACCGTGCGGACGATCTCACCCACATTGCTCAGGTCGAGGCGCGGATCGACCCCCTGACTCATCATGTTAAGTCCGAGGGTCACCAGATCGACATTGCCGGTGCGTTCGCCGTTGCCGAACAGCGTTCCTTCGACCCGGTCAGCACCCGCCATCAACGCGAGCTCAGCCGCCGCCACTGCTGTGCCGCGATCGTTGTGCGGATGGACGCTCAAAATCATGCGCTCGCGCCCCGCCACATGGCGGGCGAACCATTCGATCTGGTCGGCAAACACGTTGGGCGTTGCCATCTCGACCGTGGCCGGAAGATTGATGATCGCCTTCCGCGCCGACGTCAGTCGCCAGACGTCGAGAACCGCTTCGCAGACGTCCTTGGCATAGTCGAGTTCGGTGCCGGTGAAGCTTTATGGCGAATACTGGTAGACCACCTCGGTTTCCGGCACGCTGGAGACGAGGTCGCGAATCTGCCGCGCCCCGCTAACGGCGATATCGCGGACGCCCGCCCGGTCGAGCGCGAAGATAACGCGGCGCTGCAGCGTCGAGGTGGAGTTGTAGAGATGCACGATCGCCCGGCGCGCGCCCTTGATCGCGTCAAAGGTGCGGCCGATCAGGTCGGCACGCGACTGGGTGAGCACCTGGATGGTCACGTCGTCGGGAATCCGGCCGTGCTCGATCAGGTCGCGAACGAAGTCGAAATCGGTTTGCGACGCGGCGGGAAAACCGACTTCAATCTCCTTGAACCCCATGCGGCAAAGCCGTTGAAACAGGCGACTCTTGCGTTCATCCCCCATTGGCTCGACTAGGGCCTGGTTGCCGTCGCGCAAATCGACGCTGCACCAGATCGGTGCGGCATCGATGACCCAGGACGGCCAGCGGCGGTCGGGCAAGGCGACCGGCGGAAACGGTCGGTACTTGTGAACGGGCATCGTCGACATCGTCGTTCTCCTGGAACGAAGAAAGGGTTGACCACGGCGCGGAGCCGCTGGACGGCCAGGGGCCGGTCAGCGGCCGAGACTAAGTCGACGCACGTCCTTGACGCGAACGACGGTGGCAACGATGAAAAAACGACGCTGGGGGATCATTGGACTCTCCGAACGAACGCAAACGCTTGCCGTGGCGGCGCCCCTTCGGGCGCCGGTCAGGTAAGTCGGCGTGTCGATCCGTGAACCATGTTCGCCACTGTAGAAAGCGGGCGGGCGGGCGTCAACCCCGGCCCGCGGGCATCACACCTTCCAGGTGTAGCCGGCCCGCAGCAGCTTGTTGAGGTCGGCAACCGGGTTCTGTTTCTTGGCTTCTTCCATCTGCCGGACTACCCCGCGCTCGTAGGTCGTCGGTGCCTCGTCGGCATAGATGACGCCGAGCGCCACCGGCAGATGCGGCGGCTCCATGGCCACCAGCATGCCCGCCAGGACCTTGTTCTTCTGATCGTGCGCGAGCACATCGGCCATGGTGACCCCGTCCTGGCCAATGGTGACTACCTCGAGCGCCAGAGTCTGGCGGTTGAGGCGAATGCCCTTTTCACTCTGCTTGCCAAACAACATCGGCTTGCCGTGCTCAAGCGGGAGCTGGCGGTCATCGGCGACGTCGTTCTCGGTGATGTCGGCGAATACGCCATCGTTGTAGACGATGCAGTTCTGCAGGATCTCGACCAGCGCCGCCCCCTTGTAGGCATGCGCCGCCTTCAACACTTCGGGCAGGTGCTTTTGATTGGTGTCGATCGAGCGGGCGATGAAGTGCGCGCCGCAACCGAGGCCGAAGGCGAGGGCTGATACCGGGCTTTCGACCGACCCTTGCGGCGTCGATGGCGACCGGGTGCCGACGCGCGAGGTCGGCGAGTACTGACCCTTGGTTAGACCATAGATCTCGTTGTTGAAGATCAACACCTGCAGGTCGACGTTCCGGCGCAGGACATGCAGCAAATGATTGCCGCCGATCGACAGCATGTCGCCGTCCCCGCCCACCACCCAGACGTCGAGTTCAGGCTTGGCCAGCTTGATGCCGGTGGCGATGGCTGGCGCGCGGCCATGGATGGTGTGGAAGCCGTAGGTGGCCATGTAATACGGAAAACGCGCGGCGCAGCCGATCCCGGACACGAAGACGGTGTTTTCCGGCCGGGCGCCGATATCGGCCATCGTTTTCTGGACCGACTTGAGGATCGCGTAGTCGCCGCAGCCGGGGCACCAGCGCACCTCCTGGTCGGTGGCGAAGTCCTTGGCGGTCAACCGTTCGGGGACGACGTTCATATTAGTGCTCCAATCGGGCGCGGATCGCATCTTCGATCTCGCGGATCTTGAAAGGTTGGCCGGAAACTTTGTTGAGGCCCTCGGCGGCCACCATGTACTGGCTGCGAAGGACCGTCACGAGTTGCCCGGTGTTCATCTCCGGCACCAGGACGCGACGGAAGCCCTTGAGAAAGTCGCCAAGATTGCGCGGCAACGGCCAGATGTGACGCAGGTGCGCATGCGAGACCTTCATCCCGCGCTTGCGCATGTTGTAGACGGCGCGGTTGATCGGGCCGAAAGTCGAGCCCCAACCGACGACGACGAGATCGCCGGTCGTGTCGCCCTCTTCGACGCGCTGATCGGGAATGTCCCTGGCGATCCCATCGATCTTCGCCTTGCGCGTGTCGGTCATCTTCTGATGGTTTTGGGGCTCGTAGGAGATGTGCCCCGAGTTGTATGCCTTTTCGATGCCGCCGATGCGGTGCTCCAGGCCGGGCGTTCCCGGAACGGCCCACACGCGCGCCAGCGTCGCGGGATCGCGCAGGAACGGGTGAAACCCTGCAACCTTGTCGTGGAACTTGACCGGAAACGGTTTGACCTTGGTCGGATCGGGAATGAGCCAGGGTTCGGCCGCATTGGCGATGTAGCCGTCGGTCAGCAGCATCACCGGCGTCATGTACTTCGTGGCGATGCGAACCGCCTCGATCGCGGTGTCGAAACAGTCGGCCGGCGAGCGCGAGGCGACCACAGCCATCGGCGAATCGGCGTTCCGGCCGAACACCGCCTGGTAGAGGTCGGACTGCTCGGTCTTGGTCGGCATGCCGGTCGATGGGCCAGCGCGCTGTGAGTTGACGACGATGAGTGGTAACTCGGTGCTGATGGCGAGACCGATCGCCTCCATTTTGAGCGCGATACCCGGCCCCGAGCTCGAGGTGATGCCGAGCAACCCTGCATAGGAGCCGCCCAACGCCGCGCAGACCGCAGCGATCTCGTCCTCGGCCTGGAACGTCTTGACGCCAAAATGCTTGAGACCGGCGAGAATGTGCAGCAGCGGGGACGCTGGGGTGATCGGATAGGACCCGAACAGAATTTGCAAACCCGCCAGTTGCGAGCCGGCGACCAGGCCGTAGGCGAGCGCCTCGCCGCCCGAGATCGTGCGGTAGAGACCCGGCTCGATCTTGGCCGCCCGCACGTGGTAGCCGACCATGTCACCAGACATCTCAGCCGTCTCGCCAAACGCATGCCCGGCATTGAGTGCCGCAATATTCGCCGCCGCCAGTTCCGGTCGCTTGGCAAAACGCTTGTTCAGAAATTCGACGGTCGAGACCCGATCGCGGTCGTACATCCACAGAATGAGGCCGAGCGTCCAGAAGTTCTTGCACCGCAGTGAGTCGCGCTTGGACATGCCCGAGTCCTTGACCGCCTCCATGGTCAACGTCGAGACGTCGATCTTGACAACACGGTATTTGTCGAGGCTGGCGTCCTCGAGCGGGTTGGCGGTGAAGCCTGCCTTCTTGATATTGCGATCGTTGAACTGGCCGGTGTCGACGATGAGGATGCCACCGGTACGCAGGTTGCCGAGCTCGACCTTCAACGCGGCCGGGTTCATCGCCACGAGAACGTCGAGGGCGTCGCCGGCCGTCTCGATCTGCTGCGAGCCGAAATTGATCTGAAACGACGACACGCCGAAGGTCGTGCCGATGGGCGCGCGGATCTCGGCGGGAAAATCTGGGAAGGTGGCAAAATCGCTGCCGGCGAGCGCGGACGCAAGCGTGAATTGTCCCCCCGTCACCTGCATGCCGTCACCCGAGTCGCCGGCGAAGCGGACAACGACGGTTTCCAGCTCCTGACGGGAGCGCTGTGCCTCGGCGAGAGCGGTATTCGGAGCCATGTTCTGTTCGTTTCCTCTATGGGCCGGGGTCCCTTCGGTCGTTGCGACATTAGGTCGCAGACCCGCAGGACGCAAGGGTTTCGCCGGCTGCTGCGGTTAGTTCACGGCGGCGAGCATGTCGGGAATGGTTAGAAATTTTTTGCGCGGCGACGGTTTGGGCGCAGCGGCGATTTCGGCCGCTTCGATGCGTAACCAATCGTCGTAGGAAACCACGCGGACGTTGCGGTCATTCAACAGTCGGGCGAGCGCTTCGCGCCCCGGTTTGCCACCTTTGACGTCGGCGGCGACATAACCGGCCACGGCAACGCCATCCGGCCGATTGGTGGAAATGACGCCGCTCGGACCGCGCTTGATCCAGCCGACTGCGTAGAGCCCCTCAGCGACGCGGCCGTCGTCGTTGGGTACGACGTGGTTCTTGGCGTCGAAGGGCGCACCCGGAACCGGTAGCGATCGATAGCCGATCGCGGTGATCACCAGACTGCAGGGGATCTCGAAGAACCGACCGGTGCCGACCGTCCGTCCGGCTTCGACCTTGGTGTGCTCGAATTTGACCACCTCGGCATGCTTGCCCCCCAGGATCGCCACCGGGGCGGCATAAAAGACAAAGTGCACCCGCTTGGGCTTGTCGTTCGGCTTGAACGCGCAGAACTCGCGCAGAGTCGCCAGGTTCTTCTGCTTGAGGCGACGGTCGCGATCGTCTTCGACGTCGCCAACCTCGGCAGGCAACTGGGCAGCGTCGACCACCGGCACCGCGTTCTCAAGTTCGCCCATCTCGCGCAATTCGACGTTGGTGAACTTTGCTTCGATCGGTCCGCGGCGTCCGACCATGTAGACGTCGGTGATCGGCGAGAATTGGATGGCGTCGGCAACGTGATCCGGCAGGTCGGCCGCGGCCATCTCCCGCCGCGTCTTGACCAACACGCGCGCCACGTCGATGGCGACGTTGCCGTTGCCGATGACGACCACGTTCTTGGTCGCCAGCGGCGGATCGAGATGGCGCAGGTCGGGATGGGCGTTGTACCAGCCGACGAAGGTCGCCGAACCGATGACGCCCGCCTTGTCCTCGCCCGGCACCCCGGCGGCTCGATCGTTGCCGGCACCGACCGCCAGCACGACGGCATCGTAGAGCGAGCGCAATTCATCGAGGCTGAGATCGCGGCCAATTTCGACGTTGCCGAAGAAACGGCAGCGCGCCTCACGTGCGGTCCGGTCGAAAGCCCGCATGATCTTCTTGGTAGTCTGATGGTCGGGCGCCACGCCGAAGCGAATCAAGCCGAAGGGAGTCGGCAACCGATCAATCAGGTCGATACGGCAGTCGATGCCCGCCTTGAGCAGCGCATCCGCTGTGTAGAATCCGGCCGGTCCGGTGCCGACGATGGCGACGTTGATGGTCATCGGACAATTCCCTCCCCCTGCCTCATCGCCACTCCCCTGCGGTGCCGGTGTCAGACCAGATTAAAGCGCATGTTCTCGCGCGCGACGATCGCCCCGGCCCACATGTTCCTGGCGTCGGCTTCAATCTGCTCCATGAAGCCGTCGTCGTGGTCGGGATCGTGATGGAAGATCGCCAGCGTCTTCACGTTGGCCGCGCGGCACAGGCGCACGCCCTCTTCCCAGGTCGAGTGTCCCCAGCCGATGCGTCCCTGGAACTCGCGGTCGGTGTAGGTCGCATCGTAGATCACCAGTTCGCTACCCTCGATGAGGGCCAAGATATTCTGGTCCGGCGAGCCGACCACGTGCTCGGTATCGGTGATGTAGCAAACCGACCTGCCGCCGTGTTCCACCCGGTAGCCGGTGGCGCCATTGGGGTGGTTCAGCACGGTCGTCCGCACCCGGACGCCCTCGTGCAGGTCGAGCGTGTCGCCAGCGTCGAAGTCGACGAACCTCAGCTCGCTGGCCATCATTTCCAGCGGCACCGGGAAGGTCGGCTGCGCCATCGTACCGGCAAGGACCTTTTCGATGCCGCCCTTCTGGCGGACGTGTCCGGCCATGATCACGAATTCGTTCTTCTTCGAGAAGGCAGGCGAAAAGAACGGGAACCCGTTGATGTGATCCCAATGGGTGTGGGACAGCAACAACGTGGCGCGCGAGATCTCCTTGCGCTGCAACCAATGGCCGAGGTTACGAATTCCTGTGCCCGCATCGAGAATGAGGCGGTGGCCGGCGGCTGAGACCTCCACGCAACTGGTGTTCCCACCGAAGGCGACATGCCGGGGCGATGGGCATGCGATGCTCCCGCGCACACCCCAAAACTTAACCTTGAAACTCATCGATCCTCGGCCCGACCACGCTCCACGTACACCAGTGTCTCCAAGGCCCCCGCCCATTGATAAGGGCTTACGGCGCTCGGCTGAAGCGCTTTTTGAGGCCCAGGCCGAACGCCCAATATAGTTGACTTTGGCGGCGTGCGACCAGATTTTGGCCGCGGAATCCTGCGCTGGAGAGGCAACTGGCGGCGCCGCTGCCGTTCGGCCGTTGGCGCGCCCGCCGCGGGCGATGACGGGGCCCTGGCGCGCTGCCGGAAGAGCGCCGGGAGGGACGCGCTCGACCGACCGGTCGTCTGCCCGGGAGGACGCCGACGCCGATTACCCGGGGATGCAGGTAGAGCAGAACGGCGTAGACGACGATCGCCAACGCTACGCGCCACCAGCCGATCGCGGCGAGCGACAGCCGCGCCCGACCACCCGCCATGGCGACGAAGGGCACGTAGGACGTGGTGGCCACGAATTTGGCCCCGGCCTCCGGCATCAGGGCTTGCTTGCGCGCTTCCGTCAGCAGCGGTCCGAACAGGGAGAGCCCCAGCAGCGTGCAGAAGAAAATGATCCCCGCGACGCTGCCGTTGGCGAGCAAGTGGGCGGCCGCCCAGGTCGCGATGCCCCACATCACCGGATGGCGGGTGATACTGATGATGCCCCGACCTCCTTTGTCGTCGGCGAT
>SHVP01000019.1 GCA_009694165.1 Alphaproteobacteria bacterium | reverse complement strand
GCAGGCCGACCAGGTCGGCGAAGAAGGCAAGCAGCGGCAGCGTGATGACGAGCGCGAGCAGGCGGGGCACGACGAGGACGTCGACCGGCTCCAGGCCCATGGCCTGCAGCGCGTCGGTTTCCTGATTGACCTGCATCGAGCCGATCTGCGCGGTAAACGCGCTGCCCGAGCGACCGGCGACGACGATCGCGGTCATGAGCACGCCGATCTCGCGCAGCAGCGAGATGGCGACCAGATTGACGACGAAGATCTCGGCGCCGAAGCGCTGCAACTGGCTGGCGCCCTGAAAGGCGAGGACGACGCCCAGCAGGAATGCCATCAGACCGACGATGGGGACGGCGTTGAGCCCAACCTCCTCCATGTGAAAGAACAGCGAGGTCAAGCGGAGCCGCTGCGGCTGACGCAAGGTCGCCAGCAGCGCCACGACAATGCGGCCGAGAAAGCCGATCAGATCGATCGTCTCGCGCGCGACATCGATCGTTCCGGCTCCGAGATGGGCCACCATGTCGACGAAAGAGCTCCGCTGCCGTTCGGGCGCCAGCGGCGGCTGATGGCGCGCCACTGACTCGAGCAGCGCCCGCTGATCGGCCGATCCGCCGCGCACCTCGACGCGGGTGCCGAAGGCCCGCCACGCGCGCACGCCGCGGAACAGCGCCAGCGCCCCGGCGGTGTCGAGATAGTCGATGCCGCTCAGATCGATGGTGACGGCGGTGCGGCCGCGGACCGAGATGCGCTGGATGGCATCATCGAGATCGGGCACCTGCGCCATCGCCCAGCGTCCAGCCGGGGCAACGATCAGCTTGCCCCCCTCCTCCGCCGTCGCGATGCGTGTCGACCCGGTCATGCGCCCTACCCGTGAACCTACTACCGCACCTTAGCCGGCAATTCACGATCTTCGTGCGCCGGCAGCCGGTCCCCTGGGGGCGACCTGTCCCCTTGAACGTAACCGGACCTCGGCCCTACATATTCGGCCGCGGGAAGGGGATTAGGGGTCGTGTCGATGGTTCGGTTGGTGCTGATAGCGGCCGCGCTCGCCGCGCTCGGATTCGGGCGGAGTCCGGTCCTTGCCGCCAGCGCCGCTAACGGTGAGAAGGTGTTCAAACAGTGCGTTTCCTGCCACACGGTAAAGGCGGGCGGGGCCAATCGGGTCGGTCCCAACCTGCATGGGCTGCTCGGCCGCCCGGCCGGGTCGCGCCCCAACTTCAGCTATTCTAAGGCAATGAAGGAATCGGGCGTGGTGTGGACCGAGGGGGCACTGTCGACCTACCTGCAAAAACCAAGCGATTTCATCAAGGGCAACAAGATGACGTTCGTCGGCATTCGCAAGGACGACGACCGTGCCGACCTCATCGCCTTCTTGAAAGAAGCGACTAAGTAGCACCCACCCTTGGCGACGCCGTGGGCGCGTCTCGAAGGACCAGGTGCGCGCCCTGCACGCGGCCCGCCGGCGGCCCTAATGACTGAGGATCTGGCTCAGGAAAAGCTTGGTGCGCTCCGACTTGGGGGCGTGAAAGAATTCCTCGGGCGGTTGCACTTCGATGATTTCGCCGCCGTCCATGAAGACGACGCGGTTAGCAACCGAGCGGGCGAAGCCCATCTCGTGGGTGACGCAGATCATCGTCATGCCGTCGTTGGCCAGTTCGACCATGACCTCGAGCACCTCCTTGATCATTTCTGGATCCAGCGCCGAGGTCGGCTCGTCGAACAGCATGATCTTCGGATTCATGCAGAGCGCGCGGGCGATCGCCACCCGCTGTTGCTGCCCGCCCGACAGCTGATTGGGATATTTGCGCGCCTGCTCGGGAATGCGCACCCGTTCAAGGTACTTCATGGCGGTCGCCTCGGCCTCGGCCCGTGGCTTGTTCAGCACCCATACCGGCGCCAGGCACAGGTTCTCGAGCACGGTCAGATGCGGGAACAGGTTGAATTGCTGAAACACCATGCCGACATGGCGACGCACCTGATCGATACGCTTGAGGTCGCGGGTAAGCTCGGTGCCGTTGACGACGATGCGACCCGACTGGTGCTCCTCGAGCGCGTTGATGCAGCGGATCATCGTCGACTTGCCGGACCCCGACGGGCCACACACAACGATGCGTTCGCTGGCACCAACCGCAAGGTTTATGTCCTTGAGCACGTGGAACGCACCGAACCACTTGTCGACGTGGCTCAATTCGATGATGGGAGTGGCGCCGTCGGTCGTCATGAATCGTCCTTCAGCGCTGCCGCCGGCCGACATTGAGCTCGGTCTCGAGATACTGGCTGTAGCGAGACATGAGGAAGCAGAACACGAGATAAATGAGCGCGATGAACAGGAAGCCCTCGAAGAAAAAGGCTCGCCACAACGGATCCGAGACCGCCTGCCGGGTCGCCAGCATCAGGTCGGTCAAGCTGACGATGGCGACGAGGGAAGTGTCCTTGAACGTGCTGATGAACGAATTGACGATCCCGGGGATGACTAGGCGGATCGCCTGCGGCAGCACGATCATGCGCATCGACTGCCAGTAGGTCAGACCGATCGCGTTGGCGGCCTCGATCTGGCCACGCGGGATCGCCTGCAGGCCGCCGCGAATCACCTCGGCCAGGTAGGCGCCGGCAAACAGGATGATCGCCACCTGTGCCCGTAGCAGGGCGTTGATCTGCGCGCCCGCCGGCATGAACAACGGGAACATAAACGAGGCCATGAACAACAAGCTGATCAACGGCACGCCGCGGATCAGCTCGATGTAGGCGACCGACAAGGAGCGGATGATCGGCATGTGCGAACGCCGTCCAAGCGCCAGCAGAATTCCCCACGGGAACGCGACGGCGATGCCGACCGAGGTCAGGATAAAGGTCAAAGGCAGACCGCCCCACTGCGTCGTCTCGACGAAGGAAAGGCCGAGGATGCCGCCCCACATGAGGACACCGATGACGATCAGCCCGACCGCCCACAGGCCGGCCAGCCAAGCTTGCCAGAACCGGCGCAGGCAGCTGACGCCGATGAGTCCGAGCAGGACGATGAGACCGAGCAGCGGCCGCCATTGCTCTTCGAACGGATAGCGGCCGAACAGAATGAGCCGGTGTTTCTCGGTGATGAAGGCCCAACAGGCGCCGTGGGCGCCCCGGCACGCGGCCGGGCTGGCGGTGCCCCAGACCGCCTCGACGATCGCCCAATCGAAGGCCGCAGGGACGACGAGCACGAGAAGGCCGAGAGAGCCGATCGTCAGCGCCAGGTTGAGCGGGCTGCTGAACAGATTGTCGCGTAGCCAACTGAGCGGCCCAAGCGGCGGCGCGGCGACGGCGGCCGACGTCATCGCGGCCGGTCCGGAATGGCGACGGCGCGATTGTAGAGATTCATGCCGGCCGAGATGGCGAGACTGAGCGTCAGATAGATCGCCATCATGATGGCGATGCATTCGACGGCCTGTCCGGTCTGATTGAGGCTGGTGTTCGAGACTGCGGTGAGATCGGGATAACCGACCGATACTGCGAGCGAGCTGTTCTTGGTGAGATTGAGATACTGATTCGTGGTCGGCGGGATGATCACCCGCAGCGCCTGCGGCAGGACGACGAGACGAAGCACCGGACCGCGGCGCAACCCGAGCGCCGAGGCGGCCTCGGACTGCCCCCAATCGATCGCGAGAATGCCCGAGCGCACGACCTCGGCGACAAAGGCCGAGGTGTAGATGCCGAGGCCGGCGGTCAGCGCGAGAAATTCGGGCGTCATTTCGCCGCCGCCGACGAAGCGAAAACGTTGGAAGACCGGGATCTCCCATTGCAGTGGCGCGCCGGCGATCAGGAAGGCAGCGACAGGCGGCCCGGCGACGAGGCCGAGAATGGGCCACAGTTGCGGTGGCAGCTTGCCCGTCGCCTCCTGGCGGCGCTTGGACCAACGGGAATAGACGACCGCCGCGGCGATGCCGAGCACGAGGATCGCGCCGACAACCAAGTGTGCCGGGTCGTAGAGCGGCAGCGGGAACAACAGTCCGCTTTTGCTGAGGTAGAGACGCGGCAACAGCTCGATTGCATTGGTCGACGGCGGCAAGATGTTGATGATCAGGCCGTACCACATGACGAGTTGCAGCAGGATCGGCACGTTGCGGATCGCTTCGACGTAGCCCGCGGCCAACTTCGCCACCAGCCAGTTGCGCGACAACCGGGCGATGCCGACGAGCAGCCCAAGCAGTGAGCAGACGACGATGCCGACGAACGACACTTTCATGGTGTTCACGAACCCGGCGAAATAGGCGCGGGCATAACTGCGCGACGGATCGTAGGCGATCAGGCTTTCGCCCAGCTCGAACCCGGCCTCGCGATTGAGAAAACCAAATCCGGACCGGATCGAGCGCTCGGCCAGATTGATGAGGACGTTGTCGACGAGGTAGACGGCAAGCGCAATGACGCCGCCCAGCACCATGATCTGATAGATCACGGCTCGCGCGGTCGGATTGTTCCATAGGCTGCGCGCGGGCGGCAGCGCCGCACGAGGCATCGTCTCAACCATGCCATGCCGCCCGCTGCATGGTGTTCCGCACCAGGACGGTTCCGCCCGGTCGCCCGGGCGGAACCTCTACCTGAACTAGCGAGCGGGCATGCTGTACATCAGGCCGCCGTCCAACCATTGGGCGTTGGGACCGCGCGGCAGTTTGAGCGGCGACTTGGCGCCGACGTTGCGCTCGAACATCTCGCCGTAGTTGCCGACCTGCTTGACCACGCGATAGCCCCAATCGTCGTCGAGGCCTAGCTTCTTGCCCATTTCGTCCCGGTTACCGATCAGGCGTTGCACCGTCGCGTCGGTGCTCTTTTTCATGTCATCGACGTTGGCCGTCGTGATGCCCTTCTCCTCGGCTTCGATGGCGAGGTTGAGCACCCACTTGACGATGGCGAACCACTCGTCGTCGCCGCGCCGGACCATCGGGCCAAGCGGCTCCTTGGAGATGATTTCGGGCAAGATGACGTAGTCGTCGGGACTCGGCGCATCGGTGACCCGGATCGCCGCCAGCGACGAGGCGTCGGTCGTCGTCGCCTGGCAACGGCCGGCAAAGAACGCCTTTTTCCACTCTTCCAGCGCCTCGAACACGACCGGCTTGAAGGTCATCTTGTTGGCGCGGAAGTGGTCGGTGAGGTTGAGCTCCGTCGTCGTGCCGCTCTGCACGCAGATCTCGGCGCCGTTGAGTTCCTTGACGCTCTTCACGTTGAGGCGGCGCGGCGCCATGAAGCCCTGGCCGTCGTAGAACCAGACGCCGGCAAAATGCAGGCCGAGCGACCCATCGCGGGTCAGCGTATTCGTTGTGTTACGCGACAGAATGTCGATCTCGCCCGACTGCAGCGCCGTGAAGCGCTGCGGCGCCGACAGTGGCGTGAAGCGCACCTTGGTCCGATCGCCGAGGACGGCCGCGGCCAACGCCCGGCAGAAATCGACGTCGAGGCCGGTCCAATTGCCCTGGCTATCGGCGATGCCGAAGCCGGCTAGACCGGTATTGACGCCGCATTGTACGAAGCCCTTTTGCTTGATCGCGTTCAGCACGGCGCCGGCATCGGCCGGGGCCGACCAGCCCAGCGCGACCAGGGCCGCGCCGGCCGCAACAATGGCCAATTTCTTCATGTGTCGTTCCTCCCAATAGATCACCGATCGGGCATTCTAAGGGCGCCCTTCGGTCCACCGGCAGTATGGCGGCGGCGCCAGGGCCTTGGCTACTACCGAAGGTAGGGTTTTTTCCCGCCAAGGCCTTGCCCTTGCGCTGGTCGGTAGCATTTACCAAGTATTAGCAGTACTTTCACTAACCCTTGGCTTGGCCGTGCGAATTCGCGGCGCCGGCCGGAATCACGGACCATGAGCCTCGTCCTCGAGTTTCTCAACTACGTGGAAGCGGACGCGCCACGGACGGTGGCCCGTTTGCTCGACCGTTTTCTGCGCCGGTGCCGTGATGAAACGGCGGCCGAGGCGGGAACGATCTATGTGGTGCGCCGCCGCGGCCGCGAGCGCGTCCTGGTGCCGACCGCGCGCCAGATGGGAACGGCATCGCTTCGGCGCCTTCCCACCAGCGCCCTCGCGCTCAACGCCGCGTCGATTGCCGGCTATGTCGCCAGAACCGGCCAGGTGGTGCGCCTCGCCGATGTGCGAAAAGTTCCCGACGGTCGACCCTACGCCCACGACGCCAAGCTCGACATTCCCGGCCGCGAGACCCGCTCGCTGCTGTGCTTGCCGGTCAAGAATTTTCAGGGCGAGGTCATTGCCGTCATCGAGTTGATCAATCGGCGCTCGGGGCGACGGCAAGCACCGGCGCCGTTCACCGCACGCGACGTCGAACGCTTGCTGCCGGTGGCGACCGTGGTGGCGGGGTACATCGAGCGCACCGACAACCTCGAGCAGATCCAGGAAACCAACCTGAAGCTGCGCCAGCGCAACCGCGCGCTCGCCCAGCAGCGGGCGCAGATCGCCGCGCTGCAGGCTGAGACCGAGGATGCCTTCAAGATTTCGATCAATCTGCTGGCGCGCGCGGCGGAAATCTACGACGAGGACACCGGCAACCACATCGTGCGGGTGAACGAGTATCCCCATTACCTCGCCCAATGCATCGGCATGCCGAAGGAGTTTTGCGACGAAATCCGCTATTCGGCACAATTACACGATGTCGGCAAGTTGTCGATCGATCAACTCCATCCTCAACAAAGGCGGCGAGCTGTCGCCCGAGGAACGCCGGCAGATGGACAAGCATCCCATCTACGGGCATCAGATCCTGTCCCATTCCTACCGACTGAAGATGGCGGCGGAAATCGCACTCTTCCATCACGAGAAGTGGAACGGCACCGGCTATCCCCACCGCGTGAAGGGCGAGGAGATCCCGATCTCAGCCCGCATCGTCGCCCTTGCCGATACATACGACGCACTGCGCTCGAAGCGGTCGTACAAACCGGGATACAACCACAAGCAAGCGGTCGATGTCATCGTCAATGGCGACGAGCGAATCGACCCGCTCGGGCACTTTGATCCGCATCTGGTCGAGGTCTTCGCCAAGAACCACGAAGGCCTCGACAAGATTTGGCGTCGGCTCACCGACTAGCGGAGGCCCTAGCCCGGGCCTAAGGTGACCGACATTCGCCCGCGAACGGGCGAACGGATGGACGCATGCTGTACCGCTGGCTCCACATCATCATACCGGTCGTGCTGATCGCCCTTGCGGCGGCGGTCAATCTGCGCGTCGAGGCGGTGCAGGAGTTTCAACTCAGGGTCTTCGACCTCTATCAGCGGATTGCCCCGCGCCCGTATGAGCCGGTGGCGGTCAAGTATGTCGATATCGATGATCGCTCGCTCGAGGCGCTCGGCCAGTGGCCGTGGCCGCGCACCCGTATCGCCGAACTCGTCGCCCGCCTCGCCAATGCTGGGGCGGTGGCGATCGCCTTCGACATCGTGTTCGCCGAGCCCGACCGGACGTCGCCCCGGCAGGTTATTCCCCTGTGGCCGGCGACCCCGGAGGTCGAGGCACTGCAGGCGGCAATCGACACCCTGCCCGACCATGACGCAATTCTCGCCGACGTCATCGCCCAGGCACCAGTGGTCGCGGGCTTCGTCTTGACCGCCGAAGCGACCGTCCGCCGGCCCGAAGCCAAGGTGTCCTTCGCGCGCGCCGGCAACGACCCCACGCCGTTTTTGCCCAACTTCCGCGGCGGCGTGACCAGCCTGCCGGCGCTGGAGAAGGGGGCGATCGGCAACGGCTCCTTCAATCTGGTCCCGGAGCGCGACGGGATCGTGCGACGGGTGCCGTTGGCGCTACGCATCGGCGACACGATCTATCCGTCGCTGGCGGCCGAAGCAGTCCGCGTCGGCCAAGGGGCGCGCACGCCGATCATCAAGTCCGTCGGCGCCAATCTCGAGACCGGGTTTGGCGAACAGACCGGCATCGTCAGTTTCAAGATCGGCCGCATCGAGGTACCGACCGACGACTCCGGCCGGCTGTGGATCCATTTCACCCCGCGGTCGGACGAGCGCCGCATTTCGGCTGCCGAGGTTCTGGGCGAGGATTTCGACGAAGGACGGGTCAACGGCCAGATCGTTTTCATCGGCACCTCGGCCGCCGGACTGTTCGATCTGCGGCCGACGCCCTTGGACCCGGCGGCGCCGGGCGTCGAGATCCACGTCCAGGCGGTCGAACAGATGCTGCTCGGACATTACTTGGAACGGCCGGACTGGGCGCCGACCGCCGAACTCCTCTACATGATCGCCCTCGGGCTGCTGCTGATCGCCCTGTTGCCGCGTCTGGGGGCGGCGTGGAGCGCCCTCGCTGCGGTGGTCGGCGTTGGCTTTGCCGTCGGCGTGTCCTGGTATCTCTATGCCGGTGAGCGGTGGCTGGTCGACCCGCTTTACGCCTCAGCCGTGGTGGCGTTGGTGTTCGTCTCCTCTTCGGCGCTCAACTTCCTCAGGACCGAGGGGGAAAAACGCCAGGTGCGCGGCGCCTTCGCGCAATACCTGTCGCCCGCCCTGGTCGAGCAACTAGCAGCGGACCCGGGCCGGCTGAAGCTGGGCGGCGAGATGAAGAACATGACCTTCCTGTTCTGCGACGTGCGCGGCTTCACCGCCATCTCCGAGACCTTCAAGACCAACCCGCAGGGCCTGACCAGGCTGATCAACAAGTTCCTGACGCCGATGACCAACATCATCCTCGAGCGCCAGGGCACCATCGACAAGTACATGGGCGACTGCATCATGGCGTTCTGGAACGCGCCGCTCGACGACGCCGAGCACGCCCGCCATGCCTGCACCTCGGCACTGGCGATGTTCGAGCACCTGCCCAAGCTCAACGAGCAGCTCGAGGCCGAGGCCGAGAAGCAGCCGTTCTACCCGATCAAGATCGGCATCGGCCTCAACACCGGCGACTGCGTGGTCGGCAACATGGGGTCGGACCGGCGCTTCGACTATTCGGTGCTGGGCGACGCGGTGAACTTGGCCTCGCGGCTGGAGGGCCAGTCGAAGACCTACGGCATGAACGTGGTGATCGGCCAGGAGACGCGGGCGCAGGCGATGGAGTATGCGGCGATCGAGCTCGACCAGATCGCGGTCAAGGGCAAGAAGGAGGCGGTCCGCATCTTCGGCCTGCTGGGAGCGCCCGAGATGGCGGCCAGTGCGCCGTTCCAGGCCTTTGCCGCCAAGCATCGCGAGTTCCTACCGGCCTATCGCGGCCAGCGCTGGGACGAGGCCGAGGCGGTCATGACCGAGTGCCGCGTCCTCGCCCAGGCCCTCATTCCCGCCGGCCTCGACGACTTCTACGATCTCTACGCCGAGCGCATCGCCGAATACCGCACCAATCCGCCGCCGCCCCAATGGGACGGCGTCTACGTCGCCACCTCGAAATAATCCACAGCCGGCCGGCCGGCCGCCGCACCGGCGCTTCACAACTGCATTATTCCCAAAGGGGGGAAAACGGCCCACTATGGACGTGGCCGAGGCGACTACGCTCGGCTCCATGCACAACACCAGGGGAGGACGCTATGCCTGAGTACAGTAGCCAGGGACATTCCTACGTCCCCGAACTTCTTCACCAGCTGCAGACCGGCGCGATCGATCGCCGGGAATTTCTTCGTACCGCAACGCTCCTCGGCATTTCCGCGGCGGCCGCCTATACCATCGCGGGCACCGTGACCGGCCAGGGCCTGACGCGCAGGGCACTGGCACAGGCGGCACGCCCCCGGATGGGCGGCAACCTCCGCATCGGCATGGATGTCCTGGATATCGCCGATCCGGCCAAGTACGACTGGCCGATGAAAGCCAACGTCGCGCGCCAGATGATCGAACCGCTGGTGCAGATCGGCCTCGACAACGTCGCGCGGCCCTATCTCGCCGAAAGCTGGAAACCGTCGGCCGATCTGAAGACCTGGGAATTCAAGCTGCGGCGCAACATCAAATGGTCGAACGGCGACGAGTTCAACGCCGACGATCTGATCTTCAACCTCACCCGCTGGCTCGATCCGGCGACCGCGTCGTCGAACCAGAGCCGCTTCAAGTCAATGACCGTCACCGTCGATACCGGTCGCAGGGACGACAAGGGCAAGCCGGTGATGCGCACTTCGATGGCCGAAGGGTCGATCGAGAAGGCCGACAGCCACACCGTTCGGCTCCATCTGCGCACGCCGGACCTGTCGCTGCCCGAGGCCTTTGCCGACTATCCGGCCCTCTTGGTCCACCGCCGCTATGGCGATATGGGCAGCGATTTCCGCAAGAACCCGATCGGCACCGGTCCGTTCCGGCTGATGGAGCACACCGTCGGCCAGAAATCGGTGCTCGCCAAGCGACCGAAGGGCGAATACTGGGGCGAGGAGCTCTATCTCGACCAGATCACCTATGTCGACCTCGGCAGCGATCAAGCGGCGATCATTGCCGCCTTGGCGTCAAACCAGATCGACCTGGTGAACCAGATTTCGCCCGACGCGATCGACGCGGTTCAGAAGATTCCAACCCTGCAACTGAACGAGGCGGCGACGGCGGCGACGGGCGTTGCCCGAATGCGCATCACCGAGAAGCCGTTCGACGACAAACGGGTGCGCGAGGCCATTCGCCTGACCGTCGACCACGCCCGCGTCCTCGAGCTCGCCTATCGGGGGCACGGACTGCCAGCCGAGGACCACCATGTCGCACCCATTCATCCGGAGTACGCCAAGCTGGCCGACCGGCCGAAGCCCGACATCGAAAAAGCCAAGGCCCTCTTGAAGGCCGCCGGATACGACAACGGACTCAGCCTGACCATCAACTGCGTCGCCGCCCCGAGTTGGGAAACCAACACCTGCCATGCGATCGCAGAAATGGCCAAACCGGCGGGAATCAACATCGCGGTCAACGTCATGCCGGGTAGCACCTATTTCGACCGCTGGCTGACGGCGCCCTTCGGCTTCACGTCGTGGGGACACCGTCCGCTCGGGGTACAGGTGCTGAACCTCGCCTATCGCACCGGCGGCGTGTGGAACGAAACCGGTCACAGCGACCCCGAATACGACAAGTGGCTCGACGATGCCACGGGCACCCCAGATCCCAAAGAGCGGCAGAAAATCGTCGAGAAGCTGCAAAAACGCCTGCAGGAAAGCTCGGTCGTGTCGCAGCCCTACTGGCGCTCGGTGATCAACGCCTCCAATAAGAAGGTCAAGGACTTCAAGATCCACGTCGCGCTCGAGCACCAGCTCCACAAGGTCTGGCTCGAAGCGTAGAGATCGGGCACGGCGGGGACGCACGGTCCCCGCCGCTTCCCTCCCTGCCAACCCACTCCGACCGCCCGTGGCGTTCGCCGTTTTCAAGCGACTCGCGTATCTCGTCGCGACGATGGTCGTCGTCTCGGCGATCGTCTTCCTGTTGCTCGAGGCGACGCCAAGCAACGTCGCCATAAAATTCATCGGCCCCTATACGACGGTCGAGCAGCAGCAGCTCTGGCTCGAGCAAAACGGCTACTTTCGACCGGTCGTCGAGCGCTATGGCGAATGGCTGGCCCGTTTCGCCGTCGGTGACTTCGGCGAATCGATTCGCTTCAAGGCGCCGGTGGCCGCGGTGCTGTGGACCCGCCTGTTCAATACCGCCGTGCTTGCGTTCACCGCGCTCGCCATCATCGCGCCGCTGTCGCTATTTTTCGGCGTCCTCGCCGGGATGCAGGAAGGCAGGCCGCTCGACCGAGCCATCTCGTTCACGAGCATCGTGACGACGTCATTCCCCGAGTTCGCCTCCGCCGTCTTTCTGGCCGGCATCTTCGTGTTCTGGCTCGGCTGGTTGCCGGGGACGAGCGGCATGGCGGACGGTTGGGACGCGCGGCAGTTGATTCTGCCGGCGGCTGTGCTGGTGGTGTACGACTTCGGCTATGTCGCCCGGATGACGCGCGCCTCCATGGCCGACGTCATGGCAGCGCCCTACGTGCGCACCGCCGTCCTCAAGGGGTTGCCCTACCATCGCGTGATCACTCATCACGCGTTGCGCAACGCCCTCATCACCCCCTTCACCGTTCTGACTCTGCACATCAATTGGCTGCTGTCGGGCGTCATCGTGGTCGAGTCGTTCTTTGCTTACAAAGGGTTCGGGGCCCTGCTGCTCGAAGCGTCGCTGAATCAGGACATTTACATGATTGAGGCCTGCGCCATGGTGTCGGTCTTCGTCGCCGTCGCCACGCAAGCGTTGGCCGACATCGGCTACCTCGTCCTCAATCCACGCATGCGGGCGGGATGATGGCGGACGGCGCCGACACTCCATCCGCCTATCACGTGCCGCGCCTGGCTGCGCCGGCCTGGCGGCGCCTGGGCAAGAGCCGCGCCGCCGTCGTCGGCGTCGGCCTCATCGTGCTGTGGGCGCTCATCGCCATCGCCGCCCCCGTTATCGCACCCTTTCCCCCCAACGCCCAAATCCAACCCTTCGCCTTTCCCCTCGATGCCGGCCGGGCCGGAACCTTCTGGCTCGGCACCGACCACCTCGGTCGCGATATCCTCAGTCGCATCGTCTGGGGCTCGCGCCGCGTCCTGATCTACGCGCCGGCGGCGACCGCCGCCGCCTACGGCATCGGGATCGTGCTCGGGCTGGCGGCCGGCTACTGGCGCGGCTGGGTCGATGAAATGTTGTCGCGCGTGAACGACGTGATTCTCGCCTTCCCGGTTCTCGTTCTCTACATCCTGATCATCACGACGATCGGCGCTTCGGGCCTCAACATCATCCTCGCCGTGACCTTCGGCAGCGCGCCGGCCATCATGCGCATCGTCCGCGGCCTGACGCTCGACATCCGCACCCGCGACTATGTCGCCGCCGCCCAGGTGCGCGGTGACAATGCCTGGTACATCCTGTTCGTCGAGATCCTGCCGAATGCACGCGGTCCACTGATCGTCGATGCCTGTCTGCGCATGGGATATGTCACCATCGGCATCGGCGTCCTCGGCTTCCTCGGCCTCGGCCTGCCGCCGCCCGACCCCGACTGGGGCGGCATGGTCCACGACGCCCGCTCCTTCGCTCTCGTGTTCCCGCATATGGTGCTGCTGCCTTGCGCGGCGATTTCCAGCCTGGTTCTCGGCTTCAACCTGCTGGCCGACGGCCTGCGCGAAGCCGCGCAACGGGACTAGCCGATGGCCAATCCGGCATTGCTCAGCATTGACGACCTGATGGTCGGTTATCGGACTCGTCGGGGCGGGATCACCGCAGTCGAGCGCTTTTCGCTCACCCTCGGCGAGGGGGAGGCGCTCGGCCTGGTCGGGGAATCGGGCTGCGGCAAGACGACGGTGGCGCTCGCCATCATGCGCTATCTCGGCCGCAACGGTCGCGTTACCGGCGGCACCATTCGGTTTCGCGGCCAGGATGTCGCCGGATTCGATGAAGCGCGCCTACGGCGCTATCGCGGCGGCGAGGTTGCGATGGTCTACCAGGAGCCGATGTCAGCCCTCAACCCGAGCATGACGATCGGGCACCAGTTGGCCGAAGTGGCCGCCCTACGCGCCGACCAGTCGGCCGCGGCCGCGCGCGCCGCGGCGCACCAAGTCCTGGCCGACGTGCAGATCGCCGATGCCGATCGAACGTTCCGCGCCTACCCGCATCAGTTGTCGGGCGGACAGCAGCAGCGGGCCATGATCGCGATGGCGCTGCTCAGCCGGCCCGCCCTGCTGCTGCTCGACGAGCCGACCACAGCCCTCGACGTCACGATCGAGGCCGGCATCATCGACCTCATTCGCGCCGTCCAGCGGCGCTATCGTACTGGTATCTTGTTCGTGTCGCACAACCTCGGCCTGGTCAACCAGGTCTGCGACCGCGTGGCCGTCATGTACGCGGGCGAGGCGGTCGAGGTGGGCGACGTCGCCACCGTCCTGCACCGGCCGCGCCATCCTTACACCGCCGGTCTCATCAACTGCCTCCCGAACCTCACCGCCGACAAGCAGCGCCAGCCGCTGCGGCCGATCCCGGGGCAATTGCCGGCGGCCGATGAACGATATTCCGGCTGCCGCTTCGGCCCGCGCTGCGCCCATCGCCAGCCGGCGCGCTGCGACCAGCCGATCGTCCTCGCTGCCATCTCTCCCGGCCAGGCCGTGCGCTGCGTTCGCGCGGCCGAGATCGAACCGCTTGCCGACGCGGCACCCGGTCCCGCGGTCGGCCCTGGCCTCGCCGATCGCGGTGACGCGATCACGACGACCGAGGTGCGCAAGGACTTCCGGTTGGCGCCGCGCACGCTGGCGGAACTGCTTCGGCCGGCGCGGCGGCGCCGGCTGCGCGCCAACGACGCCGTGTCGCTGCGTGTCGGCGACGGCGAAACGCTCGCCATCGTCGGCGAGTCAGGCAGCGGCAAGTCGACCATCGCGCGAATCGTCGCCGGGCTGCTGGGAGCGACGGCAGGCAGCGTGCGCCTGCTCGGCGAGGAAGTCGGCAATGTCCCGGCCGGACGCCGCGATCCCCGCCTGCGGGCGGCGCTGCAAATGATCTTCCAGGATCCCAACGACACCTTGAACCCGAGTCACAGCATCGGCCGGCAGCTCGGTCGGGCCGTCCGCCGCCTCGCCGCCGGGTCTCTCGATGCCGGTGCGGTCGCGGCCCGGGTGAGCGCGCTGCTCGAGTTGGTGCGCTTGCCGACATCGGTGGCCGAGCGCCTACCGCATCAATTGTCGGGTGGCCAGCGTCAGCGCATTGGGATTGCCCGTGCCTTCGCCGGATCGCCGCGGGCCGTCCTCGCCGATGAGCCGGTGTCAGCGCTCGATGTGTCGGTGCAGGCCGCCATCATCGATCTCCTGCTGGCGGTACAGCGTCAGTCGGGCACGGCGTTGGTCTACATCAGCCACAATCTCGCCCTCGTCCGTTACCTGGCGGACCGCGTAGCGGTGATGTATTTGGGACGCATCGTCGAAATCGGCACGACGGCCGAGGTCTTCGCGCCGCCCTACCATCCCTACACCGAGGCCCTGCTGTCGGCGATTCCCGCGATCGACGTGGGCGAGCGGACCCGGATCGTCCTCACCGGTCCGCCGCCCAATGCGACCGCGCGGCCGGAGGGCTGCGCCTTTCATCCCCGCTGCCCCCGTTACCTGGGGGAGATCTGTCGGAGCGCGCCGCCGCCCGAACAGTCGACGGCCGACGGGCATCGCATCGCCTGCCATATTCCGCTGCCGGATCTCGCCGCCGCCCAACGCGGGCGCTAGAGGCGAACCCAGCTGCAGTCGAGGTGGAGCTGTTCGGCCGTATTGGCGACAGCGGCGATGCAGGCCTCGGCGCGATCCGCTGGCATGGCCACTTCGAACTGAGTGCTGTAGCGGAAGCCGGCGCCGCCCGGCTCACGCTCGGAATTGAGCCGCACGATATTGGCACCGAACTGGCCGAAGGCCTCGGCGAGGCGCGCGATTAATCCCGGCTGGTCGCCACCGGCGACGCGAATGCGGTGGGTGGCGCGCCCGCTTTCGGCATGCACGGGCTCGAAGGTGAAGGGGTGCACCTCGATCGCGCACGCCCGCAGTTCGGGCAAGGCAACCAGCTCGCGCGAGATCGTCGTCGGGTCCACCCCGGCAGCGACATCTGCGACCGTGCTGAACTCAAAGCCGGTGCCGAGCACCGCGAAAGCGGTGTCGCCAAGATTAAGTCCGAGTTCGAACAACCGACCGGTCAACGCGGCGATCAAACCGACCCTGTCGCGCCCCCGCGCTTTGATGAGTACCATTCCCGTCATGGGCGCGCAGTATGCTCGCAACGGTGACGACCAACAACCGGCGATCGCGCGCCGATTGCCCGGCGCAGCCGAAGCCGCTATCGTGCGCGCCGCTCACCGGTGCCGAAGGAGCGGGAACGGACGGCGATGGAAGGTTCGCGCACCCTTGACGATCTCGACGTTGACGGCCAGACCGTCCTCGTCCGCGCTGACCTCAACGTGCCGATGAAGGACCTGCACATGACCGACGGCCTGCGCATCGAGCGGCTGACGCCGACGCTGCGCGAGCTGCTGCGGCGTGGGGCCAAGATCGTCCTGCTCTCCCATTTTGGTCGACCGGACGGCAAGTTCGACCCCAAGCTATCGCTGCGCCGGATCAATGAAGTGCTGGGCGCCGCCCTCAATCGGCCGCCGCTCGCCTTCGCCGAGAACTGCGTCGGACCCGAGGCCGAGCGTGCAGTCAGGGAACTCGAGCCGGGCGAGATCGTGCTGATGGAGAACCTGCGGTTTCATCCCGGCGAGGAAGACAACGATCCAGCCTTCGCCAAGGCGCTGTCGCGACTCGGCGATCTCTACGTTAACGAGGCATTTTCCTGTTCGCATCGCGCCCACGCCTCGATCGAGGGCATTACCCATCATCTCCCGTCGGCGGCCGGTCGGGGAATGGAGGCCGAGCTTACTGCGCTGCATCGCGCCCTCGACAAACCCGAACGGCCGGTCGCCGCGATCGTCGGCGGCTCCAAGGTAACAACAAAATTGGCGGCGTTGACCAATCTGCTCGACAAGGTCCAGGTGCTGGCCATTGCCGGCGGGATGGCCAACACCTTTCTGCATGCCCAGGGCGTGTCCATCGGCAAGAGTTTGTTCGAGCCCGATCTTGCCGAGACCGCGCGCCAGATTCTAGCCAAGGCCGCGCGCCGCGGCTGCGCCATCGTTCTCCCGGAAGACGCCATGGTGGCACCGGCATTGAAGACCGGCATCGCGACCATGATCGTGCCGACCGCCGCGGTGCCGGCGGACCAGATGATCCTCGACATCGGGCCGAAGTCGGTGGCAACGCTGATCCGTCACTTGCGGCGATGCCGGACGCTGGTGTGGAACGGACCGCTCGGCGCCTTCGAGATCGAGCCGTTCGACCGCAGCACCACCGCCATCGCCCGCGCCGTCGCCGAACTGACGACGGCGGGGACGCTGCTCAGCGTGGCCGGCGGTGGCGACACCATGGCGGCGCTCGCCAAGGCGGGGGTCGACACCAGGCTCACCTACGTATCGGCGGCGGGCGGCGCCTTTCTCGAATGGTTGGAAGGGCGGATTCTTCCCGGGGTCCAGGCGCTGCTCCGCCAGGGCGGGGCACGGCGCTAGACGGCTATTTTTCTTTCATCACCCAGACGCCGTCCCATTCGCCCTCGGGCGGATGCGCCTTCAGAGTTTCGCAGCGCTTGATATAGGTCTCGGCCAGTTTGGCCTTCGGGTTGAATTCGAGCGCCCGGCGGAACTTCTCGGTCGCCGCGTCCCACTTGGCGCCACGATACTGCCAAACTCCCTCGTTGAAGTAGTTCACCACGTCCATCAGGTTGGGGAAGGTTTCTTCGGTGTGACAGTCGAGCACCTCGAATACCCCGACCGGTTCGGTATTGCCCTTGACGACCACCAGATCGATGTCGCGGGTGCGGTAGGTGCCGCGCAGCTTCTTGAAGGTGTTCTCGCTGATTAGGATGCGCGCCGAGTAGGCCTTGCAGGCGCTTTCCAACCGCGAGGCAAGGTTCACGCCGTCGCCGATAAGAGTGTAGTCCATCCGCTTGGGCGACCCAATGTCGCCCGATACGACGGTGTCGGTGTTGAGGCCGACCCCCATATCGACCGTCTTCAGGCCCTTGACGGCGCGTTCGGCGTTCCATCGCCAAAGCTCGCGGATCATCGAGATTGACGCCCTAACCGCACGGTCGGGGTCGTCGTCGTGCGACATCGGCAGGCCGAATGCCGCCATGATCGCGTCGCCGATGAACTTGTCGAGCATCCCCTCTTCCTTAGTGATGCAGTCGACCATCAGGGTGAAGTACTCGTTGAGGAACGACACCGTTCCCTGTGCGCCATATTCCTCGGTGATCGTGGTGAACCCGCGCACGTCGGTGAACATGATCGTCGCCACGGCATTGCGCCACCCAGCAGGTCCTGGCCTCCTTCCAGCATCTTGGCGGCGATGGTCGGGTCCATGTAGCGCGACATCGTCGCCTTCATGCACTTCTCCGAGCCGATGTCTTCGATCATCAGCATCGACCCAAGCTTTTTCCCTTCTTCGCCGCTGACCAGCGGCATGACCGTGAGATTGACCGACACTTTCTCGCCGCCGAGCTCGAGCGAGGCGTCCATCGTCGTATCGGAGCTCTGGATTTCTTTTACATTGCCGATGCGCTCCATCACCCAGGCGTTGGCGCCGGCGAACAAGTCCTCGGCCTTTTTGCCGACGATGTCCTTGGCGGCGACCTTCAGGATCTCGAGGCCCGCGCCGTTGCAGGTGACGACCTTGCCGTTCTCATCCAGCGCGACCACCCCGTTCGACATGCTTTCCAGCATGCTGTCGTTGTAGTTTTTTATTTTCTGGATATCGTCGAACAGCTTGGCGTTCTCGAGCGCGATCGCGACCTGCGCGGTGAGCGCCTTCAGGCGCGACTCGTCTTCCTCGGTGAACGGGCCGCCGCGTTTGTTCAGCACCTGGGTAACGCCGATCACCTTGCCGGCCTTGTTGTTGACCGGAACGCAAAGGATCGAGCGGGTGAAAAACCTGGTCTGCTTGTCGAAGGCTGGGTTGAAGCGCAGGTCGGCATAGGCGTAGGGGATGTTCACGCTCTTGCCCGACGTAAACACCGCGCCGGCAATGCCGAGGTAATTGGGTAGGCGAATCTCGCCGGTCGAGGCTCCCTGGGCGATCCGCGAAAACAGCGTGTTGGTCTTCTCGTCGTTCATGAACAGGGTCGAGCGCTCGGCCCCCAACATCCGTGTCGCTTCGCCCATGACCCGCTGCAGCAGGGTCCCGAGTTCGAGTTGCGAGGTGACGTCGGCGACCAGGTCGAGGAACTCCATTTCCTTGGCGCGGTTCTTCTTCATGCGCTCGACGAACTGCACGCTCTGCAGCGCCACCGCCGCCTGCGTCGTCATGTCGGCAAGCAGCGCCAGGTCGTCTTCGTTGAATTGGCCCTCTTTCTTGTTGAGGGACTGCATCACGCCGATGATCCCGCCTTTGACGGTGCGGACGGGGACGCAAAGGATGCTCTTGGTGGTGAAGCCGGTCTGCTGGTCGACCGTCAAATTGAACCGCTTGTCGGCATAGGCGTCGTCGATGATGAGCCCTTCACTGGTTTTGAACACATGGCCGGCGATGCCGCTGGTGTTAAGAATGCGAATCTCGCGCCGGAACGTGCCCTGGGCGACGCGCGAGTAAAGCTCGCCGGTGAGCGGGTCATTGAGGAACAGGGCGCCGCGCTCGCAACCGATCTCCCATGAGGTCATTTCGACTAGCGCTTCGAGAATGTCGTCGAGCGTTTCGATCCCGGCGCATTTCTTTGCGACGTTCAGCAGAATTTCGGCACGACGCAGGCGCTTCTTGTCGGCGGGTGTGATCTTCTGCGCCATCTCCTTGCGTCGGCGCCGCGACGTCGCCGTCGCGCCGGCTGTTCGATTTCGCCTCGATCTCAGCCAAGCCGTTTCTCCAATTCCTCGCATAGCGCCTGGACCGCCGCGTGCAATTGCGCAACTTCGGCTCGGGCCTACCGCTCGATTTCCTGAATCTGAGCCTCGTAGATGAACTTTGTGGCGTCCATTTCGTCGCGCAGCGCCCGAATTGTCGCTTTCAACTGGCCGGCCTCGGCGCTTCCACCCTGAACCGCCTCCTGCACCCGCTGGTCGCCGGCGATGTGGACCTGATCAAGTTCGTCGCGCAGGGTCTGGGCGGTGGAGCGCAACTGGACGATCTCGTCATGCGCCGCCGCTCGGGCCGCCTGCACGGCTTCGTCGCGCTCGGCCCGGCTGCGTTCCAACTCCCCACGCACGGCCTCTACCGCGGCGCGCATCTGCTGCTTCTCATCGACCACCGAGGCCAGCGCCTTCTGGACGGCCTGCTCGCCGGCGAAGCGCTGCCCTTCGAGCTCTTCGCGCAGCGCACGGATCGTCGCCCGGAGGTGGCGGAGCTCCGTTTCGGCCTCGTGGAGCCGATCCGGCTCCACCGGCTCCAATGCCAGCGTCGTCATCGCAGCCAGCGTGTCCCCTTGCGCAGCAGCCCCGCCGTCATCGGCAACCCGATTAAAAAAATCAAGGAAACGCGGGATCGGGCCCATCTGACTGAGGAAATCTGCGGCGCTGGCTGGTTAACGTCCGGACCAGGCGCCTTGTTCCCGGGTCCCTCCCGGTTTGCGCCGAAGCCGGAGCGCGACCCGTGCCGGCACCGAGCAACGCGGACAGACGGCGGTGACCACCCGTGCTTCGCGTATGACGCAGGCACCTCAGGAAAGGCCAACCGCCATCGCGGCGAGAAGCAGCCCGGCGATCACCCCAAATACTGCGTCAGCGCGGCCGAATACCGAGCGGTGCAGGTAGGTACGGCGCATCGGATGAGTCAGGCCGCGCGCCTCCATGCTGATCGCGCTCCGCTGGGCCCGGCGAACGCTGCCGGCCAGCAGTGGGATCAGCATCTCGGCGTAGCGCCGCGGTCCACGCCACCAGCGCCCGCCGGTCGGTGGCGCGCGCAGGCGATGGGCAAGGCGAAGCTGGTGCAGGTCCTCGATCAGCAGCGGGATGAACTGTACCGCGCCCGACACGCTGAAGGCGAGCGACGGCGGTACTCGGGCACGCTGCATGAGGGCCTGCGCCAGCGCTGCCGGGCTGGTCGACGAGACGAAGAGAAACGACAGGCTGCCGAAGTTGACGGTGCGCAGGAACACAATGACCCCGTCATCGAGTGCGGGATTGCGCCAGAGCGAGAAGCGGCCGAGCGACTCGACGTAGAGGCCAGCCTCGCGATGAAAGACGATGTTGGTCCACAGGTAGCCCAACCCCATCAGCGCGAAGGGCACCATGACCTTGAGCAGATGCAGCGGTTGCACTCGCTCGAGCACCAGCAAGGCCGCGACTGTTGCCGCCAACACGAGGAGCTGGAAGGTCAAGTCGAAGACCACCGAGACGGCGCCGAAATACACCACCGCCGCCGCCAGCTTGGTCAGCGCGTTGACGCCGGCGAGGGGCCGGCGCTCAGCCGCGGGCATGGAGCCAATCCGCAACGGCCTGGGCGGCCGGCGCGGCCAGGCCGACTCCGGCCAGAAACGGCGCATCGGCGAACACCGCCGCGGCCCGATCGAAGCGAACCAATCGTCCGCGATCAAGGACGGCAACACGGTCGCACAGACCGGCAAGCCAATCGAGGTCGTGGCTGATGACGACGATGGCGCGATCGAAGCGACGCTGCTGGGCGATCTCACCACGCAGGTGCCAGGCGGCGCGTTCGTCGAGGCCGTAGCTGGGTTCATCCAGGACCAGGACGGGCCGATCGGGCGCCAGCAGCGCCACCAGAATGCTGAGGCGCCGCTTCTGTCCGTGACTGAGTTGGAAGGGATGGGTCTCGCGGCGCGACTCGAGGCCGAACGAACGCAACGCGGCATCGACGGAAAGGTCGACGTCGGCTGCCGATGCGCCCGCGCCGGCCACGACGCTGCGACGGACTTCGTCCTGCACCGATTCGCCGACAAATTGATGTTCCGGGTTCTGGAACACGAATTGTCCCACCCCGACGGCACCAGCGGCGTGGGCAAGGCGGGCACCACGCGTGGGGCGCAGAAGATTCGCCAGGACCAGCCCCAGCGTCGACTTGCCGGCGCCATTACGCCCGACGACACCGACGATTTCGCCGCCGTGCAAACTGATCGACAGATCGGACAGGATGTCGATCCCGGGTGCCGGCGCATAGCCGACGCGGTCGAGGGAAAGGATGGGTGGCCCGACCGGCGTCGGCGCGGTTGCCCGGCCAGCCAGCCAGTCGGCGACGCCGGCGGTGATCTGGCGTCCGCTGCCGGCGCGCGCGGTCTCGGCATCGAGGTCGCGCAAGGCATCGGCGACCGTCAGGGGACGACCGGCAAGGGATAGCCCGCCCCGGCGTAGATGTCGGAACAGGCTGGCGGCGGTCGGAAGCCAGGCGCCGGTCGCCGCCACCAGGTCGGCCTGATCGTGGAACAGATGGGCGACGTCGCCGCTCGCCCGCGGAGTGCCGTCCTCGCCCAACAAAAGGGCCCGATCGGTGAGCGGCAACAACGTTTCCACTTTGTGATCGACGTAGATGAGCGCGCGCCCGGCACCATCCCGGGCCAGTCGGTTGATGACGCGATAGGTGGCCGCTGTTGCCTCGGGATCAAGCTGCGCCGTCGGCTCGTCGAAAACGTAGACGGGGACGTCCTGCGCCAGGGCGGCCGCGAGCGCGACGCGTTGCTTCTCGCCGCCCGACAGCGTGCGCGTGAGCCGCCGGCGCATCGCCGGGGCGAGGCCCAGCGCAGCCAACGCCGCGTCGATCCGCGGCTCGATCTCGGCCCGCGGCAGGCAACGGTTTTCGAGGGCAAAGGCGATCTCGTCCTCGACCGTCAGCGCACAAAGCTGGCTGTCGGCATCCTGGAACACGTAGGCGATGCAGGCGGCGAGGTCGGCCACCCGGCTCGTGCCCACCGACCGGCCGCACAAGTTGATCGACCCCGTGAGCCGGGCCGGAATCGATTGCGGCACGATACCGTTCCAGCACAGCGCCAGGCTGCTCTTGCCCGATCCGGACGGACCGGTCACCAGCACCCGTTCGCCCGGTGCGACCTGCAACGAAACGCCGGCGAGCGCCGGCGTCAGGGCCCGCGGATAGGTCAGGAATAGATCGCGGGCGTCGAGGGCGAGTGTCAGGCCTGGCCGCCGACCGGCGCCGTACGCTCCCTATCGATGGCCAGGCCCGCCAGCACGCCGGTGCGATGGAGCCGGTCGGCGATGAAACGGCCCAACAACCCCGCCAACACGATGCCGCTGGCGATACGGATCACGAACATCAGCACCAGCAGGCCCGCGTCCAAGTTACCGTAGTGAAAGCGAACCCAGTTGTAGACGAAGCTGAAAATCGCGGCACTCGCCCCCGAAGCAAGCAGCACCGGCAGCCGGTAACTGCGCCAACCAGTCGCCGCGAACGGCAACTCGGCGCCCGCCCCCTGGACCGCACCGGTCAGGATCAGAATCAGTCCCGCCGGATTGCCGGTCAGCACCTCGGCGATAGCCGCCACCATCTCGGCGGTGAAGGCGGCAAACGGTTTGCGGATAATGTAGGCGGCGACGACGGAAACCACGCACCAGAAACCCAGCATCATGTCGAGCGCGAGCGGACCGATGACCGTCTGCACCAGTAACCACAATTGCACCCAGCCGAGATACAGCACGCCGAACGCCGCGCCGAGGGCGGCGACAATGACGGTTTCGCGTTGGGTCCAGCGGCGGGAGGTATCGGATGTCGTCATGGGTGAGTCTTCTGGTAATCGAAGGGGATGCGGGATCGCCGGGGCGCAACTCAGCGCACAGTACTCGGACTGCCTTTGGACACGAGAGCGGTGAGGACGACGTGTGCCTCGGCCGGCGAAAACGCGAGGAAACTTTGCTCGATAGTGTCGAACACGTGCGCCGCGTCGCCCGCCAGCTTCGTGCAGAAATGCTTGCCGCGCGCAAAGGTTCCGGCCTCCTTGGCCACGCCGATACAGCGAACGACATCGTCCATGTATTCACCGCGGCCGAGCGGATAGAGCGCGATCTGCGCCGAGGTGACGATGCCGATCGCCGGTCGCCGCTGCGCCAGCGCCACTACCTCGACCGCTCCGCCCGCACCCAGCCGCGGCGAGGCGCAGCGCGGATCGTCGGGCTCGCCCGGGCAGCCACGCGACAGCGTCAGGTTCATCACCAGGTGGCCTGGATGACGTGCCGCCACGGAATAGCTCTCGAACAACGCCAGAAACAGCACTTCCGGTGGACCGATCAGCGTGGTCGAGACGTCGTCGGTTTCGATGTCGAGGCGGCCACGGTAGCGCTCGAGCGGCTTGACGGCATCGAGGATGACGGCGACGAAGTCGCTCGTCATCGGATAGAGGGAATACTGGCATCCAAGGAACATGCTCTCTCCGCCGGCATTACCCAGATCAGATCAAGAGTTGAACGAGCGAATCGTTCTCTCAGCCCTTCACGAGCACCCCTGCACCGGCCGGGAAGCTACTCCGTCTGCGCCGGCAAGTAAACGACGGCGCCAACGGGCGCTAAGGGGCATCCGGCGGCGCCCGCAGGTGGTCGGGCCAGTGGCGGGCAAGAGTCGCGCGGTGGCGGGCAATCAGGATGTGGCGCCCGGGGCCTGGCGGCAGTGCCGCCTGCGCCCAAGCGATCGCAAGCAGGCTGACGATCGGCTTCATCAATCTGAGCTTCCGTTGCCGCTGCCGGAAATCACTGTGGCCGTAGGCGGCCAGCAGGTGTGTTTCGGCGGCCTCGTCGAGGGCGCCCTCGACGGCCAGCGTCGCCAGGTCCCACACTGGATCGGCGAGCGCCGAAAACTCCCAGTCGATCAACGTGATGCCGCGGCGTTCCGACCACAGCCAATTGGCGGGAACCGGATCAACATGGGCGGCCACGGCGGGCTCGCGCAGATGGGTGAGGTCCCGCCGGATCGCTTCGACCGCCCGGCGCCAAGCCGCGATTCGGGCGTTGCCCGCCGCCGCGGCATAGCGATCGAGCGCGACAAACGGATCGAGCCCGCCGCGAAAGCGATCCGCCAGATCGTGCACACGGCGGAGGTGCCGGGCGATCGCTTCAAGGATCGTTGGGTCGGCAAAGTCGGCGCTGGTGAGCGGCCTGGCATCGGCCACGAACCCGGTCACCAGCGTCCCGCTGGTGGCGTCGCCGTAGAGGACGGCGGGCGCCAGGCCGGCGGCGGCGGCAAGGCTGGCATGGTGCAACTCGGCGTCACGGGCGATGAACGCCGCCGTCCCCGGCCCGGCCAGCCGCAGCACGATGTCGTGCCCGTAATCCGGCGCCTGCAGGCGAAAACTCCGATTGGTGAGGCCGGGTAGCTGGGTCACCCGCCACGCGGTCGCCGGCACCTGGCGGAACGGCGGCAACGAAGCGCAGAGCGCCTGGAGTTCGGCGAACCTCGATTGAGTTTGCTCTTTCATGTCCATCGCGAATCGCCTTACCGCGCCCTTCGGCGCCGGTCCCGCCCATGAAGGGCGATTGGCGTGCGCTCCGCCTAATACTGCTCCGCGTCTTGCATGCGGATGGTCCAGGCCCGTTTGGCGGCGGGGAGATCGAAGACCGCGGCGTCCCACGCCTTGATCTTTGGAAAGGCCGAGAAATCCGGACGCTGCCGGCGAAACATCGTGCAGGCGACGTTGAGGTCGGCAATCGTGAGCCGTTGGCCCAGCAGGTAGGGACCCTTGGCCAGCTGCCCCTCCATCACCTTGAGCTGGGGCTGGGCTTCGTCCCAACCCTTGGCGGCAAGGTCGGGTTTGCCGTCGGGCGGGTCGTTCATGAAGGTGTGCACGGCCCATTGGCCGAGCGGCCGCTCCAGGTGCAGCATGGCCCAGAACGACCATTGCATCGCGAGCCCTTCCTCGCGCACGTCGCGCGGCGCCAGCGGCCCACCTGCCTTACGCGCCAGATAGAGGTTGATCGCCGCCGATTCCCACAGGACAAAGTCGCCATCCTTGATCGCCGGTACGCGCGCGTTCGGATTGATGCGGCGGAACTCATCGCCGTAAAGCGAACTGTCGTGCCAGCCGATCGGCACCCGCTCGAAATCGAGGCCGAGTTCGAGTGCCGCCCAGATGGTGTTGAGCGAGCGCGAATAGGCGACACCGTAGATCTGGAGATCGGCCACGCTTCCCTCCTACCGCGCCAGAATCTTTTCGTAGTAGCCCTGCACCTTGCCGAGATCGATACGGTTCAGGAAGTTCGAGTACGCCATCCAGCAGGCGAGCCCGTTGAGGTCGCGGAACTGCGGCGGCAGGTAGAGCGGCGCGTCGATGATCTGCGCCCGTGACTTGCGATGGAGGACCGGAACGTCTTCCAGCGTCACTTTGCCGACGAACAGGAACGGGATGAGGTCGGGGCGGCCGAAGCGAATGGCGGTACGCAGAAAATTGTAAACCAGCACGAAGCCCTTGGCGTAGACGACGTCCTTGGTAAACGGATATTCGCCCTTCAGAACGCCGCCGCGGAAAATTCGCCGCGCGTGCTGGTAGCACTCGGCCTCGTTGTAGCCTTCGGTGCGGTAGAACTCGCATACCTGCAAGAAGTCGGCGCCGTCTTCTGCTTTGTCGCAGGCGAGAATGCGGTTGTTCACCTTGCGCGCCCGGTGCGGCGTCATGTTGAAGGTGACCACCTCCATCAGCACGGCCAGGCCCTCCTGGATGATCGTGCACGACGGCGGTCCCTTGCCGAGCCAGGTAGCGACGCGCTGGTGCGATCCGCTGAGCGTGGTGCCGACATGCACCCAGCCCTCATGCACCTCGAGGATGTCGCGATCGCGCACCGAGAAGCGGCCACCGCGCCGGATCTTGACGTAGTCCGAACCGGCAGCAGCGTCGGCGACGATACCGTCGCTGAGGACGACGTGGACCTGGTGATCGTGAAAGTAGGCCTCGAACCGACTATTGAGCTGGTTGACCACGTCGTCGGCGCTGAGGTCCTTTTCGTATTTTACGCCCAGTTCGCGATCGTCGATATTGCCGAGGATGCCATACAGGGTCTGGCCCAGTTCCCGTACGGTCGTCTGGTCGAGAAAATTGTCCTTGGGGCTGCCGTACAGCTCCTTCGACCAGCGGTGAAATTCTGGCGTGCCGCGTGCTTCGAGCATGCGGATGACGCCCTGATACTCGTTGCAATTGCGAAAGAGAATGGCCCCGAGATCGTCGCTCTCGCCGATCGTGTGATGGAGGTCGCGCTTGATGCTCTCGATCTCCTCGATCTTGTCGGCGGCATTGAACGACAGCGGCTTTTTCTCGGCATAGTACTCAGGGCCGATTTTCGGCATCTTCTTGAACTTGCTTTCGATCACCGATTTCTGGACGGCCTCGTCCCAGTTGATCGCATCGAGGATGCGAATCGGCTTCTGCGCCCGGACCAGCCGGTCCGACAGGTCGCGCAGCTGTTCCTTGTACGAAAGCCAAGAGCGCTTAACTGCCGTCATCGTCACCCTTCTTGCCCGGTTCGCACCCGATCAAAGGTCGAGCCGCCGCTGATCATACGCGCGTTGCCACTTTCCTGCGTCATCGTCACCGAACACGACCTCGTGTGTGGCAGAAATGACCGCCCAGGCGCCCGCCTCAAGTTCACCTTCGAGCGATCCCAGTGCCCAGCCAGCATAGCCGAGGGAAAGCACGAAGAAGGCCGGTCCCCTGCCCTTCAGCCAGCGCCATCAGGACCGCCGGCGCCAGCGGCTGGCCCTGGTCACCGCAGATGGCGGCGGTAGTGCGCATGATTGCTTCCTTAGTCGCCGCTCTTCCCCAATTGACCGGGCTCGGGGAGAGGCGCGCATTCTGCCCATCAGATCGGGCGCCCGTCGGTCGCAACGGGATGGGCGAACGATCTGCGGAGGCGCCGGGTTTGGTGGCGTCGCCGGCTGCGGGTAAACTGAGGGTCATGCGTTTCCTCTCCCGCCTGCTTGCGTTCCTTGTCGCTGTCCTGCTGGGGACGTCGGTGGCGGCGGCGGAGCCCCTGTGGCAAGGACCGACCGGCGACAAGGCGGTCATTCAGAACGTCATCGCGGCGCAGGTCGAGGCCTTCCGGCGTGACGACGGCTCCGGCGCCTATGCGTTGGCCTCGCCGGCGATTCAAAAACAATTCGGCGACGCCGGCACCTTTCTCCGCATGGTGCGCGAGGGCTATGCAGCGATCATCCGTCCGCGTAGCGTCGAGTACCGCCGCACCCTCGAGGTGCAGGGCCTGATCCTGCAAGAAGTGTTCTTCGTTGGCGGCGACCTGACGACGCTGCTGCTGCTCTACAATATGGAACGCCAGCAGGACGGCAGCTGGCGCATCAACGGCCTGTTCCGTGCCGATTCGCCCAAGCGGGCGACCTGATCGCTACAGCACGAAATCGAAGATCGCGCGCCGTTCGGGCCCGGCGGCCACAGGATCGATGAGCAGTTGATCGCGGCCCCGCGCGCCGCCAGAATCGCGCGCGTTGTCGGGGTGGCCCTTGAGATAGAGCTGAGTGATCAGCTCGCGCCGATCCGACGCAAGGATGCGCGCGTGGATATGCGGCGCCCGCCGGGTATAGGGCACCGGCACGATAGTCTGGAACTCGTAACGACCACCGGCGTCAGTCACTACCCCGCCCCAACCCTGGAAAGCGGCATCGACCGCCTGGCGACGCGGTTTATTGGGATGACGGTAGATTCCTTGGTGATCGGCCTGCCAGATCTCGACCGTCGCGCCAGTAAGCGGACGGCCGTCGCGATCGAGCACGCGACCGGCCAGCCGCAACCGGTCGCCCCTGGCAGTGCCACCCGCGAAATGAACCAGATCGGCATCGCGCTCGGCCGGTTTGGCCGCCGGGTAGAACGGACCGGCTGTCTGTTCGGGCGTGCGCGCCAGGCGCACCTGCGCGCGCGATGGACCGGCGGCAAGCCATGGCGGGATCGACAAGACCAGGCCGACGAGGGCGTGACGCAAGAGCTGTGCAGACACGGGAACTCCTTTTCCTCCCCACGGCCGACGGAACCACGACCCGTCGGCCAAGCCGGCCTAATAGGGCCGGCCGTCGCAATGGGTGATGACGCGCGCGGCGCCCTGTACCGATACCTTCAGGTCTTCGTCCGGATAGGCGACATCCTCGGCCGGCGGCCGGTCCCCGATTTCGAGATAGACCGCCTCGCCCGTTCCAGTGTTGATCAAGTGGTGGCCGTCCGGCTTACCGCCCGGGAAGCCGGCGGCGGCGCCCGGTCCGAGGATCTGGCGGCCGCCGTCGGTGACCAGCGTCACTTCGCCGGCGAGGACATAGATGAATTCGTCCTGCTGGGTGTGCCAGTGACGCAGCGCCGACCATGCGCCGGGCGCCAGGCGGGTCAGGTTGACACCAAACTTGGTGAGCCCGACTGCGTCGCCGAGGCGCCGGCGAACGCGCGTTCCCACCTTGTCGCGCAGCGGCGGCGGATAGATCGAGCCCGATTGCGCCGGCACCGTCGCCGGATCGAGGGCGGGTAGTTTGACTGGCATGGTGCGTTCCCTATTGGTCGAGGTCGAGTTGCACCATTCTAACGCAGCAAACCCATCGTCGACGAAACGGGTCGCTAGTGCCCGGAACAGAGATCGGCGTCGCAGCCAATCGTTCGCAACGGCCCGCCGGCAGCGTTTTCCGTGGGCGCGCAGGCGCCGCGAACTAGACCGATTGACGGGTGTCGGCCGGGAAGGCCGGGCGCACTGGCCGGGCGCGCTTAGAAAACCAGCGCGAGCGATCCTGCTCGAAGGTGGAAATCAACAGACCGATGACGGCCCGAATCCGCGCGGCGCGATTGGTTTCCTTATGGGACACCAGCCAGATGTCGGCCGAACAGTTGGTTTCGACCGGCAAGCGGACAAACTCGGAGTCGAGCTCCTCGACATAAAGGGGCAACAGGCCGAGCCCATGCGCATTGCCGACACCACAGAAGCCAATGAATTCGAGCGGTAGACGACGGCGTTATAGCGCTGTACCAAATCGGTCCACGGCGCCCAGCCTGGATTGAGGTGCAGCGCGGTGTGATCGATTAGGCGATGTCGGTAAAGATCACCGATGGTCTCCGGCGCACCGAAGACGTTGAACGCCCTCGGCGAAAACCCCGTACCAGGAGCATTCATCGCCTAACTCTTTCCCGAACATCCCGCCGGCCACCCAAGCGATTCCCCTATCGCGTCGCACAACATCTGCCTGTCTCTGGGAGCCGGCGGGATGACCTAACCCAGACGGGTCCGGTCATCCGATGCAACCTACCGGCTAGCGCCGTGCGGCTACAGCGTTACCAGCGTGCCCATGAAGTCACGCTTGCCGACCTCGACGCCGATACTGCGCAGAATTCCGTACGCGATCGTCAGGTGAAAGTAGAAGTTGGGCAGGCAGAAGCCGAGCAGGAACGGCTGGCCGACGAATTTGCGCTCGCCGGTGGGGAACTTGACAGTGACCTCCTTGCTCTCGGTGCCGTCGACCTGGGAAGCTTTGATGCCCTTGATGAAGTCGATGACCTTGGCGATGCGGTCCTTGAGTTGGGCGATGGTCGCTTCATCGTTGCTGAAAGTGGGTAGCTCCTTGCCAGCCAGCAAGCCGCAAGCGCGCATGGCGTGATCGCAGGTCGAGCGGACTTGGCGCACCAGCGGGAACATGTCGGGATAGAGGCGTTGGTCGAGCAGGACGTTGGCCTCGACCTTTTTGGCGTCGGCAAAGGCCTGGGCCTTGTCGAGGATGGCCGACAGGGCCAGCAGGTGCTGGACGAAAATCGGCGCCGACGATTGGAACATGGATAAGGGCATGGTGGCTCTCCTGGGTTGTCGTGAAAAGGGGCGCCGAGAGTATCCGGTCAAGGCGGGGAAAAGAAAGTCCGTCACGCGCCGGCACCGCCCTTCGGGGGCAGGAAACCGACAATGCAGCGAAAGCCGCCCGCTTATTTCACCGCGCTGACGATATAGCGCCAGGCCGGTCCCTGGTCGCCCGTCGGCGACAGGGTCCGCGGCTCCTTGATCGGGTCGGAGGAGGCGCGCAGGTAACCTGCCTTGATCTTCTTGAAGCCACCCTGACGCGCCGCCGCTTCGAGATCCATCGAGCACACGGCATCCCAGAACGGCTGGTCGTTGTAATAGGTCTGCCAGCTGCGGATCACCTGGTCGTAGATCGGCAGATCGCGGTAACGCACCGGCACGTCCATATGCGCCATCACGCCGCCTGGGCGCAGGATGCGATGGCACTCGCGCATGATGGTGGGCACGGCCTTGGCCGAGGTCTCGTGCAGCATAATGTGCGACACGACGAGGTCGAAGTGATTGTCGGGAAAGTCGGTCCGCTCGGCGCTCTGCAACGAAAAGTGTATGGCGACCCCCATCGATTCGGCCCGGGCATGGGCATAGCGCAGGATCGGAGCGCCGACGCCGATGGTATGCACCTCGGCCCTGGGGAAGTAACGGACCAGCGGCACCGTCGGGTGACCGAGGGTGCATCCCTCGTCGAGAATGCGCTTGGGAGCGAGCGACGGATACTCGCCCCTGACGAAGGCGACGAGCGTCGAGCCCATCAGG
>SHVP01000018.1 GCA_009694165.1 Alphaproteobacteria bacterium | reverse complement strand
GTGAGTTCGCGCACATGCTCGTCGAGTTGGTCGAGGCGGATGTTGGTGGACGGATATTTCGTCTCGCCGAAACGGTGGTACATGATGATCGACGCGCCTTGTCCGCTGGCCACGGCCGGAGCGACCAACATCGCAACGAGCGCGACAAAGGTAGGCAAGAAGGGAGAGCTGTTGATCCGCATCATCCGTCCTCCGCGGGCCTCAGGGGCTAGTCATCAGGCGGGTGCCGGCGGCGCTATCGCTGAGCAGAGGATAGGTCCGCGCCGCAAACAGCTGGTAGTGCCACCACTCGTTTCGGTAAAAATCCCAGCCCGCCGCCGTCATGATGCCGAGCAGCAGCGCCCGATTCCGCTGCGCCGCGGCGGCGAGGTCCATTCGCCCATGGTGAGACTGCGGCTGGAACGAATCGAACGGCGTCCCCATGTCGAGGTCACGATCGTTCATGTCGGTCAGCGTCACATCAACGGCGACGCCGCGCGAGTGGGGCGAGCCCCGCCGCGGGTCGGCGAGAAACTCGGGATCGGGCGTGTGCCGCCAAAGCGCCCATTGGGCCTCCGTCGGCCGAAACGCGTCGAACACCTTGAGGCGAAAGCCCTGGCCGGCGGCGAGACGGGCTGCTTCCGCCAATCGCGCGGCAGCCGCCGGATGCAGAAAACAGGCGGCGCGCTTATAAACCGGCCGACCGGTAAAGTTCCGGTCGGTCGCGTAGGTCAGGTCGACCGTCACCGGCAGGGTGTCGGGGAGAATTTCTACCAAGATCGATGACCCGCCCAGCATTGTCTTAGGTTAGCACGTGACGACGACCATCTTAGCCTTTGATACATCACTCTCCGGATGCTCGGCAGCCCTTTGGCGCGCGGGTGCGCTGGTGGCCGAACGGATGGAAGAACTCGATCGCGGCCATGCCGAAGCGCTCATCCCGATGATCGAAGAGTTGCGGCACGAATGTGGTTTTGAGTACGGGCAAGTGGACATTCTCGCTGTCACCATCGGTCCGGGAACGTTTGCCGGTATTCGCGTCGGTTTGGCAGCGGCCCGGGCTATGGCCCTGGTGCTTGACCGGCCGGTCATTGGGGTCGGTACGCTGGCTGCCTTGGCGGCCACTGCCCGAAAAGGCACGTCGTCGGGCGATCCCGTCGCCACCATTGCCACCATCGATGCGCGCCACGATCAGATCTATTGGCAACTGCTGTCGAGCGCGGGCCGACCACTGACCGAGCCGGCGCTCACCAGCCTTGCCACGGTCGCCGCGGCGGTCGGCAAGGGTCCGTTCCAACTCTGCGGCAGCGGCGCCGCACCTCTCGACCGCCTTCTGGCGGCCCGTGGCATCGCGACGGTTACCGTGCAGCCGACGGTGTACTACCCGCGCGCCGCCGTCGTTGCCGCCATGGCGGCCGAGCTGTCCGCGGACGGGCTCGAGCGCTTCCGCACGATGCCGCGGCCGCTGTACCTCAGGCCGCCGGACGCTAAATTGCCGGGCGGCGTAACGTGAGCATCCGCTGTTTGTCCCCGGCCGAAGGAATTGCCGACGCGGCGGTTCTCGCCCTTCTGTATCGCGGCGCCTTCGCGGAAGCATGGTCGGAGCACGATCTCCGGCGCTTTCTGTCGCTGCCGGGCCACGTCGGTTTTCTTGCCGAGTTGGAGGCTCGGCCGGTCGGCTTCGCCCTTGCCCGTTTCGCCGGCGACGAGGCCGAGATTCTGACGATCGCCGTCGACCCATCGTGTCAGCGACGAGGAATCGGGCGCAGCCTCGTCGAGGCGTTGGGGAGCACCCTTCTCGGCCAAGGCATCCGACGGCTGTTTATCGAAGTGGCCGTGGACAATGACGCTGCCTTGTGCCTCTATCGCTCAACCGGCTTTGTCGAAGTGGGCCGCCGCGCGGGCTATTACCAGCGACCGGGCGGCGCGGTCGACGCGCTTGTCATGCGTCGCGAATCCTGATCGCGCTCAACGCTTGCGAATACGAACTAGGAAGATCGAGCCATCCGCCGCCTCCGCGGCCACGGATACCACCGCGTGGCCTTCTTCACTGGCCGAGCGAGGCACGTTGTTGAGCGGCTCGCCGCTCCGCAGGCGAACCTCTAGCAATTCGCCGATCCGCATTCGTTCGAGCTTTAGCTTGGTCTTGACGAAGGTGATCGGGCAGGTGTCAGCCGTGATGTCGATCCGGTGGTCGGCCACGACGGATTGATCGGACACGCTCATGTCTTGCGGGCTAGTCAGCATAAGCCTTTGTAACACAGGGCGAAGGCCAAGGGAGGCCCCGGCCCCGTGCACGCGGGGGTTTGATCGGATATAAGGTCGCGATGCCCGACCGGATCGAACGCCTCTGCATCCAAAAGGGACTGAAGATGACCGGGCAGCGCCGGGTCATCGCCCGCGTGTTGTCGACCTCGACGGATCATCCGAACGTCGAGGACGTGCATCTTCGCGCCGTCAAAATCGACCCTGGCATCTCGATCGCTACCGTTTATCGAACCGTTCGTCTTTTCGAAGAAGCGGGCATCCTGTCGCGCCATGACTTTGGCGATGGCCGGGCACGGTACGAGGAAAGCAGCTCCGAGCACCACGATCATTTGATTGATCTGAAGTCGGGCACGGTGATCGAGTTCCAAGACACCGAGATCGAGGACCTACAGAGGAAAATTGCCGCGCGTCTCGGCTACCGGCTGGTTGGCCACCGGCTCGAGCTCTACGGAGTTGTTCTCGACGGCGAGGCCGATTCGCAGGCGCGGGCGAAGCGGCGGTAGCCGCGCTGCAGACATTCGATGATACACCTTCGCGCCACCTGGAATTTTCTGCTGATCGTGCTGACGACGATCGTTTGTCTCGCGCTGCAGGTCATCGTGTTCCACTTCAAGTCGCCGTTCGCCAAGGTCGTCCCGCGCCTATATCACGGCATTGCCCTGCGGGTGATGGGTATGCGGGTCCATCATTATGGCGAAGTATCGACGGTGCGGCCGACGCTGTTCGTGGTCAATCACTCGTCGTGGCTCGACATCGTGGTGATGAACACTCTCGCTACCGTCAGCTTTGTCGCCAAGCGAGAGGTCGCATCGTGGCCTATCATCGGCTATTTCGCGGTGCTGCAGAGCACGGTCTTCGTCGAGCGGCTCATGCAGCGAACCGCCGATACCCGCGACGAAATGACGGTTCGTCTCGAGGCCGGCGATAGCCTCGCCTTGTTCGCCGAGGGCACGAGCAGCGACGGCAATCGTGTTCTGCCGTTCAAGAGCGGGTTCTTTTCCGTGGCCGAGAAACCGATCCGCGGTCGACCGCTGATCGTCCAGCCGGTAACGATTGCCTATACCAAGCTAAACGGCGTCCCGCTCGGCCGGCAAATGCGGCCGCTCTACACCTGGTTCGGCGACATGGAACTTTTCCCGCATCTTTGGGGGGTGCTCGGCGCCGGACCGGCAACCGCCACGGTTCAGTTTCATCGGCCCGTCACTATCGCCGACTTTACGTCGCGTAAAAACATGGCCGCCCATTGCCAGAATGTGGTGGCGCAGGGGCTTTCCGATGCGCTGTCAGGCTGCCTCGAAGAGTCGCCATCGAGGCGCTACCTGCTGTTCCGGCCCGATCGGCCGCCGCTCCTTGACTCACAAAGGAGCGATGCTAACGTGACCGCTTAGCCGCCTGGGCCAAAGGGCGCGGGCGGAGGCGTGGTGTCGGGGCAAAGGAGCTTGACCAAAAAGCTGTTCATCAAGACCTACGGTTGCCAGATGAACGTCTATGACTCCGCCCGCATGGCGGACTTGCTGGCACCGCTTGGTTACACAGCGGTCGACTCGGTCGACGACGCTGATCTTGCCATTCTTAATACCTGTCACATTCGCGAAAAGGCCACCGAGAAGCTGTTCTCCGACCTCGGTCGGCTGCGGCCGGTGCAGCAGGAGCGGGCGGCGCGCGGCGGTCGGATGCTTGTCGCCGTCACCGGTTGCGTCGCCCAGGCCGAAGGGGCCGAGGTGCAGCGCCGGGCCGGCAACGTCGACATTGTGGTCGGACCACAGGCCTATCATCGCTTGCCCGAGTTGATTGCCCGGGCGACGCGGGCGGCGGGCGGTGTCCTCGACACCGATTTCCCGGTCGACACCAAGTTCGATTTCCTGCCCGAGCATCGTCGACTCGATGGACCGAGTGCGTTTCTCACCGTGCAGGAAGGCTGCGACAAGTTCTGCACCTTCTGCGTTGTCCCCTATACCCGCGGCGCCGAGTTCTCGCGGCCTGCCTCCGACGTCGTGGCGGAGGCCCGTCGCCTGGTCGAGCGGGGCGTTCGCGAGATCACGCTGCTCGGTCAGAACGTCAACGCCTACCGGGGCGCGGACGACCGTGGCGACACCACGTTGCTCGCGGGCCTGCTCATTGGCCTGAGCCGAATCGACGGATTGGCCCGGCTTCGCTACACGACCTCGCACCCGCGCGACGTTACCGATGACTTGATTGCCGCTCACCGCGACTTGCCGGCGCTGATGCCATTTCTGCATCTTCCGATCCAGAGTGGTTCCGACCGCATCCTGCGGGCGATGAACCGCGGCCATACTAGTGCCGAGTACCTGCGCACGATTGATCGTCTGCGCGCGGCCCGGCCCGATCTCGCACTGTCGAGCGACTTTATCGTCGGCTATCCCGGCGAGACCGAAGCCGATTGCGCCGCCACCCTGCGGCTGGTGCGTGCTGTCGGCTATGCCCAAGCATTTTCGTTCAAATATAGCCCGCGCCCCGGCACGCCGGCCGCGGCCGAGGCCGGCCAGATCGACGAGACGGTAAAGGCCGCGCGCCTGCAGGAACTGCAGGCGCTGATCGACGAACAGATGCGGATGTTCAATGCGCGAATGCTGGGCCAGACCGTGTCAGTGTTGTTCGATCGACCGGGTCGTCATGCCCGACAGGTTGGCGGCCGCACGCCCTATCTGCAGCCAATTCACGTCGAAGCAGACGGCGACCTGATCGGGACAATCGCCGACGTTACGGTCGAGCGGGTGCAACCAAATAGCCTCGCCGGTCGCCTGATCGCGGCGGCCGTTCAGACGCGGGCGACGGCCGCTTGAGCAAACCCCATCCATTGGCCACGACCGACACTCCCCCGCCATCCGCCCCGCTGGTCATCGCCTTTGAAGACAACAAGCTGCTGCCGGCGTTGTTCGGGCAATATGACCAGAACCTGGCGCGCCTCGAACAAGCGCTCGGAGTCACGATCTCGTCGCGCGGCAATCGCGTCGCCGTCCACGGCGAGGCCGATGGTCAGGGTCGGGCAAAACAAATTCTCGAAGTTCTCTATCGCCGGTTGCGCAACGGACAGGATATCGGCCCTGGCGACGTCGATGGTGTCATTCGCATGACCGATCGGCCGGTCAAGGGTGATGACGGTCCGATCATCCGCACCAAGAAACGCGCGATCGTGCCGCGCTCGCCCACTCAGCGGGTCTATCTCGAAGCCCTTGGTCGCTTCGATCTCGTGTTTGGGCTCGGCCCTGCCGGGACCGGCAAGACGTATCTTGCCGTCGCCAAGGCGGTGTCCATGCTCATGCAGGGCGAGGTGAATCGAATCGTCCTGTCGCGCCCGGCCGTCGAGGCGGGCGAGCGGCTCGGGTTCTTGCCAGGCGACCTGAAGGAAAAGGTTGATCCCTATTTGCGTCCCCTCTACGACGCTTTGTACGACATGCTGCCGGCCGACCAGGTGTTTCGTCGGTTGGAGAGCGCGGAAATCGAGATCGCCCCGATTGCCTTCATGCGGGGGCGCACCCTATCGCATGCTTTCGTCATTCTGGACGAGGCGCAGAATACGACACCGATGCAAATGAAGATGCTGTTGACCCGCCTGGGCGAGGGATCGCGGATGGTCGTCACCGGCGACCTGACGCAAATCGATTTGCCGCCCGGCGTTCGGTCAGGCTTGCGCGAGGCGCTCGACGTTCTGCACGGCGTCGACGGCGTATCATTCATCGAATTCAGCGATGCCGACGTCGTTCGCCATCCGCTGGTCACCAAGATGGTCCGTGCCTACGCGGCCTATGAAGGGCGCGAGGGATCGTCCACGGATCGGCCGCCACGGCGATGACCGCCGTCGTTCACGTTGCCGAGCGATCCAACGCTTGGCGTACCGCGCTGCCAAGCGCGGCGCGTCTCGGGCGCCGCGCCGCCCGCGCCGCCCTGGCGGCCGCGGGCACGACCGTGCGCTGCGAACTCTGCATCGTCTTGGCCGATGATCGGCTGGTGCGACGTCTTAACCGCCGCTTTCGCAGCCGCGACAAACCAACCAACGTCCTCTCTTTCGCGTTGTTCGATCCAGGCGCCGCCGAACTGGCGCTCGGCGCCCCGCCGCGGCTGTTGGGCGACGTGGTCGTTTCAGTCGAGACGGTCAAGCGTGAGGCCCTGACGCAGCACAAGACTGTGCGGGCGCACTTTGCCCATCTGGTCGTCCACGGGGTTCTCCATTTACTCGGCTACGATCATGGGGGTGAGCGTCAGGCCCGCCGGATGGAGGGCCTGGAGCGGCGAGTGCTCGCCAGACTGGCGATCGCCGATCCGTACGTTGCCGTCCAACCACCGCCGGCGCGGCCCCGGCGTGGAGCCCGGCGATGAGCGATTCGCCGCGAGTCGAGGACGGCGAGTCGTTCCTGATTCGCTCACTCAAATCCTTGCTTCGCTCGCTCGGGGTCGGCCGCGATGAGACGGTGTCGTTGCGCGAGGAGCTGCTCGACCTGATCCGCCAGCACGAGGGTGGCGAGCAGGCGCTGAAGCCCGAGGAACGCGTCATCCTCATGAATCTCATCCGCTTCGGGCAGTTACGGGTCGACGACGTCATGTTGCCGCGCGCCGATATCGTCGCCATCGATGCGACGACACCACTTGTGGATCTGGTCCGCATTTTCCGCGAGCAGTTCCATTCGCGCTTGCCGGTCTATCGCAGTTCGCTCGACAACATCCTGGGCTTGGTCCACGTCAAGGACCTGTTGGTCTTCTGGACCAAAGGCGACGGCTTCGATCTGCGCAAGATCGTCCGCGAAGTACTTTTCTGTCCACACTCGATGCCGGTGCTCGACCTGTTCGTCAAAATGCGACAGCGGCGGATCCACATGGCGATCGTTGTCGACGAATACGGCGGAACCGACGGACTGGTCACCATCGAGGATCTGGTCGAAGCGATCGTCGGCGAAATCGAGGATGAACACGACGAGGTCGAGCGCCCGCTGATCACCGAGACGGCAGCCGGCATGTTCGATGTCGATGGCCGCGCGTTGCTTGCCGATCTGGAAGCGCGCCTTGGCGTCGACCTGCTGTCGGCGGATCGCGATGAAAGCGTCGAAACCGTAGCTGGCGCCGTCGCCGCGCTCGCCGGTCGCGTCCCGCAGCGGGGAGAAGTCATCAGCCACGCGCTGGGAACCGCCATCGAAGTGGTGGAAGCCGACGCCCGCCGCGTTCGACGCGTGCGGGTCCGGCGGGCGACGACGACGGCTGAGCCCGGCAGCCCCGAGGCGGGCCCATCACCGGCTGCGGAATGAGATCGGCGGCCTGGGTGTCCGGCCTTGTCGGCTGGCGCCGCATTCTCCTCGCGCTGCTGTTCGGCGCCATTGCGGCGCTGGCGCTGCCGCCCTTCGCGATCTACCCGCTCTTGTTGGTAGCGTTTACCGGACTGCAATGGCAACTCGATGGCGTTGGCGGTCGCCGGGCGGCGTTCGCGGTCGGCTGGGCGTTCAGTTTCGGCACCGGCGTTGTTGGTTTGCACTGGCTCGCCTTCCCGATGCTGGTCGATGCCGAGCGGTTTGCCTGGATGATTCCGTTTGCGGTGGCGGGCTTGCCCGCGTTGCTCGCCCTGCCCTACGGATTGGCGACCATGGCCGTTGGGCAGTGGCGATTCCGCGGCTGGCGCCGGGTTCTCATTCTGGCGTTGGCCTGGTCCACCGCCGAATGGATCCGCGGCCATATGTTGACCGGGTTTCCCTGGAACTTGATCGGCTATTCGTGGGTGACAAATCTGGCCGTCCTGCAATCGACCGCCCTGTTCGGCATCTATGGCCTTGGCCTGGTCACCGTCCTGGTGGCGGCGATGCCCGCGACGATGGCGGACGACGTTGGAAATGGGTCCCGCCGCTGGCTTGTGCGAATTGCGCCCACCGCGACGGCGGCGGCGCTCCTACTCGTCCTCTGGGCGGGGGGCCAGGTGCGATTGTGGGTCCAGGAAACGACGGTGCAGGACGACATCGTCCTCCGCCTGGTGCAGCCGAACATTCCGCAGAAGCTCAAATGGTTACCGGGCCAACGGGAAAACAATCTTGCTCGTCATGTTCGGTTGAGCCAGGGGCCGGGCCTCGACCGGGTCCGTGCGGTGATCTGGCCGGAGACGGCGTCGAGTTTTCTGCTCGACAGCGGCAGTCCGGCGGCGCTGCGTGTGGCCGAGGCGGCGCCCCAGGACGGATGGGTGTTGACCGGTGCTCCCCGCCTGGAGTCGCTGGCCGACGGCCGGTTGCGGGCCTTCAATGGCCTCGTCGCCGTGAGCGCGGATGCGTCGGTCGAACCGAACTACGACAAACATCGACTGGTCCCCTTCGGCGAATACCTGCCGTTGCGGACGGTGCTCGAGTGGATCGGGATCGAGAAGCTGGTGGCGAGCTCTTCGGTCGATTTCTCGCCGGGGCCGGGCGCCGCGACCGTATCCCTTGCCGGGCTACCGCCCTTCTCTCCGCTCATTTGTTACGAGGCCATTTTTCCCACCGGCATGGTCGATACAAGCCGGCGTCCGGCATGGTTGCTTAGCCTCACCAACGATGCCTGGTTCGGTCCGTTCGCTGGTCCGGAGCAGCACTTCGCCCAGGCGCGGGTCCGATCGATCGAACAAGGCTTGCCGCTGGTGCGGGTGGCCAATACCGGTATCTCCGGGGTGGTCGACCCGCTCGGCCGGGTGCTGGCGCGCACCGACCTCGGCGAGGATCGGGTGCTCGACGTCGCTCTGCCCCGACCGCTTGCCCCGACGCCCTATGCCCGTTGGGGCGATGCGACCCTGATCCTGGTGTTGGCACCCCTCCTCGCCGGTTTGCTGGTCGCGCCCCGGCCCCCGGGCCGCGCCTGATCTGCACTTCTGCATGGCCAAGATTTTGACGGACCGCGACGGTTGACCTAAATAGGCGACTATTGCCTAGCCGAGCTACTGTACTGATTGCTCACGCCTTTTGGGGGAGGTGGGAGCTGCAACAGAGGTTTACAGCGTGCCCCCCAAAACTGCGCCCTCCAGCAGGCTCGATCCCATTGATGCCCATGTCGGTGCCCGGGTTCGGCTCCGGCGAACCTTGCTTGGCATGAGTCAGGAAAAGCTCGGCCTTGCGGTCGGACTGACGTTTCAACAGATCCAAAAATACGAGCGCGGGCTGAACCGCATCGGTTCCAGTCGGCTGTTCCAATTCAGCCGGGTGCTCGATGTGCCGGTGTCGTTTTTCTTCGATGACATGGCGCCCGACGTCGCCGCCAGAAAACCGGCCTCGGCGGACGCCCCGGCGACCTTCGATAGCGACAGTCTGTCGCGACGCGAGACCCTGGAACTGGTTCGCGCCTACTACCGGATCGAGGATCGCAACATGCGTCGCCGCGTTTATGCACTGATCAAGGCAATCGGCGGCGAACCCGTCCAAACCGAAGTCAAATAGCGCGGCGCTTGGCGGGCTTGACCTGTCGGTCGAGACGCGAATAAATCACGCGCCGTCCAGTCGCGTTTTGGGGCGAGGTCAGCGCCCCCGCGACACGCGGCTGATTGCCGTCCCAGGGGAGGAGCCATGCCGCGTAACAACTATTTGTTTACCAGTGAGTCCGTTTCGGAAGGCCACCCCGACAAGGTCTGCGATCGAATTTCCGACGCGGTAGTCGACGCCTATTTGGCGGCCGATCCCTATGCCCGGGTCGCGGTGGAGACGCTGTGCACCACCAACCGAATAGTGATCGCCGGTGAAGTGCGCGGCCCGGCAGCCGTGGCGAAGCAAATCGAAGGAATTGCGCGCGCCGCGGTGCGCGACATCGGTTACGAGCAGGACGGGTTTCATTGGCAAAATGCGGCGGTCGACATTTACGTCCACGCGCAATCGCCCGACATCGCCCAAGGCGTCGATGCCAAAGGCAACAGGGATGAAGGGGCCGGAGACCAGGGCCTGATGTTTGGCTACGCTTGTCGCGAGACCGAGGCCCTGATGCCCGCACCGATCTACTATGCGCACCGCATCCTGCAGGCGCTGTCGAAGGCGCGGCGCAGCGGCCAAGCCAAGGGACTGGGACCGGACGCCAAATCGCAGGTGACACTGCGCTATGTCGATGGCAAGCCGGTGAAGGCGACCTCAATCGTTGTTTCGACCCAGCACGCCCCCGACCTCTCGCAGGAAGAGGTGCGCCAGATCGTTCGGCCCCACGTTCTGCAATCGATTCCGTCGGGATGGATGTGTCCGGAGGATGAGTTCTACGTCAACCCGACCGGCAAGTTCGTCGTCGGCGGACCGGACGGCGACACCGGATTGACCGGACGTAAAATCATCGTCGACACCTATGGTGGCGCCGCGCCGCATGGCGGCGGCGCCTTTTCCGGCAAGGATCCGACCAAGGTTGATCGCTCCGCGGCCTACGCCGCTCGCTACTTGGCGAAGAACGTGGTTAGCGCCGGATTGGCCGATCGCTGTTTGATTCAAGTCGCCTATGCGATCGGCATTTCCCGGCCGCTCTCGGTCTATGTCGAGACGTACGGAACTGCCAAGGTCGCCGAGGAGAAGGTCGAGCGAGCGATCGATCAAGTGATGGATTTGCGGCCGCGGGGCATTCGCGAAAAGCTCGGACTCAACCGGCCCATTTATGCGCGCACATCCGCCTACGGTCATTTCGGGCGCGCGCCCGAAGCCGACGGCGGCTTTTCGTGGGAGTGCCTCGACCTTGTCGACGATCTGAAGGCGGCGGTGGGCTAGGCGGCGTGACCGAACAAACCCCGCCGCCGGACCAACGCTCGTTTTTCGGACGGCGCCATGGCCACCGGTTGAGGCCGGCCCAGCGTCGACGCCTCGCCGAGCGGCTGCCGGCTTTGACCGTAGTCCTCCCGGAGCTGCCGGGCTCCCTCGTTCCCGACCGCCTCTTCCCCCAAGCGGTGATGGACGTCTGGCTCGAGATCGGATTTGGCAGCGGCGAGCACCTGCGCCGGCAGGCCAGCGATCATCCGGCGGTCGGTTTCATCGGCTGCGAACCCTATGTCAACGGGCTCGCGGCGATGCTGCATGGGCTGGAAACGCAGCCTGGCGACAATATTCGGTTGTATGCCGACGAGGCGGCCAAGCTGCTCGAGGCCCTGGCCGAGGCGAGTATCGGTCGAATCTTTCTGCTGTTTCCTGATCCGTGGGCAAAGCGGCGTCACCATAAGCGCCGCTTTGTGTCGCCCCCCAACCTCGATCGCCTGGCCCGCATCCTCAAGGACGGGGCCGAGTGGCGCTTCGCCAGCGATCATGGGGAATATGTGCGCTGGGCGCTATGGCACGCTCGCCGGCATCCGGCCTTCGAATGGCTGGCCCATGGCCCGTCCGACTGGCGGAATCGGCCGTCCGACTGGCCAGCCACCCGCTATGAGGAGAAGGCGGCGCGCGCCGAGCGGGCCAGCAGCTATCTGCGGTTTCGCCGTCGACCGCGCCAGGGGGGTTGAACCCCCGGGATTCGGCCCTATTATTCACTGCCAATAATAACAACGCTTATGGATCCCCGTCGGGGCAGACAGTGGGTGAGAGCCCACTTTTTTATTGCGTCAGCAGTCGTTGATGATCGAGGCCGCTCGCATTCAGGAGTTGATCGCGCCCACGCTCGAGTCGATGGGCTTTGCGCTCGTGCGCGTTCGCTTCACCGGCGGCAACCGCACGCCGACGCTTCAAGTCATGGTCGAGCGGCGGGAGTCGATGGAGCAAGGTAGACCGGACGATGGCGGCGTGAGCGCGGACGATTGCGCCGAGATCAGCCGCACGGTGTCGGCGTTTCTCGATGTGGAGGATCCGATTCCGGGGACCTATCATCTGGAGGTCAGTTCGCCGGGCATCGATCGGCCGCTGACCCGACCCGGCGACTTTGTCCGCTTCTCCGGTTTTGCCGCCCGTATCGAACTGCGCGAACCCCTCGATGGTCGCCGCCGCTTTGCCGGCCGATTGCTCGGCGCCAGCGCGACCGTGGTCCAGTTCGCCGACGAGCAGGTGGGGACCGTTGAAGTGCCGATCGCCGCCATTCACTCAGCCAAACTTCGTCTGACAGATGAACTTATCGCCGCCAGTCTCAAGGCGCGACCCACTCTCCAACCCAAGGAACGTGAGCCATGAGCCCAACCGAGTTACGCAAACCGGTGACCAGCCAGAACCGTCTCGAACTGCTCCAGATCGCGGACGCGGTGGCGCGGGAAAAGGTGATCGAGCGTGACACCGTCCTGCAGGCCATGGAAGAAGCGATTCAGAAGGCGGCGCGGTCGAAATACGGACTGGAAAACGAGATCAGGGCGGAAATCGATCGCAGCACCGGACAGATTCGGCTGTTTCGCTGCCTCGAAGTCGCCGAAGCGGTGGAGCAAGAGGCCCGTCAAATCAGCGTTGCCGACGCCCGCGAGCGAAATCCCGACGCCCAGGTGGGCGACATCATCGCCGAGCCTCTGCCGGCAATCGACTTCGGGCGCATCGCCGCACAAACCGCCAAACAGGTCATTGTGCAAAAGGTTCGCGATGCCGAGCGCGAACGTCATTACGAAGAGTACAAGGACCGGATCACCGAGATCGTCAATGGCATCGTCAAGCGCGTTGAATACGGCAACGTCACCGTCGATCTTGGCCGCGCAGAAGCGGTGATCCGTCGTGACGAATTGCTGCCGCGCGAAACCTACCGGCAAGGCGACCGTGTCCGCGCCTACATCTACGACGCACGCCGCGAGCCGCGGGGGCCGCAGATTTTCCTGTCGCGGACCCACCCCAAATTCATGGCCAAATTGTTCGCCCAGGAAGTGCCCGAGGTCTACGACAGCATCATCGAGATCAAGTCGGTGGCCCGCGATCCGGGCAGTCGCGCCAAAATCGCGGTGATGTCTAACGACTCGAGCATCGATCCGGTGGGTGCTTGCGTCGGCATGCGCGGCAGCCGGGTTCAGGCGGTCGTCAACGAATTGCATGGCGAAAAAATCGATATCATTCAGTGGTCACCCGACGATGCCACCTTCATCGTCAACGCCTTGGCGCCGGCTGAAGTCAGCAAGGTCGTGCTCGACGAAGAGTCGCATCGCATCGAGGTGGTTGTGCCGGACGACCAGTTGTCGCTGGCGATCGGTCGCCGCGGTCAGAACGTTCGCCTGGCGTCGCAGCTGACCGGTTGGGATATCGACGTGTTGACCGAAGCCGAGGAATCGGAACGCCGGCAGGAGGAATTCCGCCAGCGCAGCAAGATGTTTATTGATTCGCTCGATGTCGACGAAGTCATCGCCCAACTCCTCGTAACCGAAGGATTCGCCAGTGTGAAGGAACTGGCCAACGGGCCGACCACCGATCTGTCGACGATCGAGGGTTTCGACGAAGATATCGCCAGCGAGTTGCAACGCCGCGCGAAGGACTATCTTGCCCGGATGGATCTTCAGCTCACCGACGAACGGCGCACGCTCGGGGTTGGCGACGATGTCGCTGCGATCGCCGGACTGACGCCGGCGATGCTGGTGAAGCTGGGAAAGGCGGGCGTGAAGTCGCTCGACGACCTCGGCGATCTGGCCAGTGACGAGCTGCGCGAGATCTTGGCCGATTCGAATCTCGGCGCGGAAACGGTCAACGGAATCATCATGGCCGCGCGCGCCCATTGGTTCGAGGGTGAAGCGGCAACTGGTGGCTGATCAACACATGGAGGGAGACGTCGCGGAAGCGGATCACGCGAGCACGACGCGGCGTTGTTTGGTGACAGGCACCACTGCGGAGACAACTCTTCTGGTTCGCTTCGTCGTCGGACCGGACGATCGAGTGGTGCCCGATATCGCCGCAAAGCTGCCCGGGCGCGGACTATGGGTAATGGCGAACCGCGAGGCGGTCCGCGAGGCCCGTTCGCGATTTAGCCGCGCTGCGAAGCAGAAGGTCGAGGTTCCCGCCGATCTCGATGCCATCGTCGAAGCGCAGCTGGTCCGACGCTGTTCTGACCTGTTGGGGTTGGCGCGCAAGGCAAGCCTTGCCGTCGCCGGATTTGAAAAGGTCCGAGCGCTCCTGGCCGCTGGCGAGGCGGGCCTGCTCCTGGCGGCGGCGAACGCGGCCGAGGACGGCAAGCGCAAGCTGTGGGCTCTGGCCGGCGGCGTACCAGTCGTTGGGCACCTAACGATCGCGGAATTGAGTTTGCCGCTTGGTCGCGAAAATGTGGTACATGCAGCGCTTCGGCCAGGGGGACTGACGAACCGGGTAGTGTCCGAAGCGGCGCGTCTCGCAGGTTTTCGCGGGGCGACGCAGGCGACGGGCCGACGCACCGTCACGAAGTGAACGCGAGATGAGTGAAGAGACCGAAGAAAAGAAACCGCTGTCGTTGGCCGGCCGATCCAAGCTGGAAATGCGTCGTCCCGCCGCCGCGGCAGGTCAGGTCAAGCAGAGCTTCTCGCATGGTCGCTCCAAGACCGTGCAGGTCGAGATTAAGCGCAAGCGAGTCGGCCCGCCGCCCGGAAAACTGACGTTCAAAGAACCTGAAGCACCGCCGCCGAAACCGGTGGCGGTCGAACGTCTCGTCGCGCCGGCGACGGAGCTGGCGGAGCGCCCAGCGACTCGCGCCAAGCCGCGCATGTTGCTGAAGGCGTTGACCGATGACGAGAAGGCCGCGCGGGCGCGCGCCCTCGAAGACTCGATGCGCGCCTCGGCCGAGGCGCGCCGTCGGGCCGTGCAAGACGCCGCCCGGCACGCCGAGGAAGAGGTGCGCGCCGCCGCCGAGCGCGAAGCCGCGACGAAGCGCGAAGCCGAAGAACTGGAACGCAAGCGGCAGGAAGAAGAATCGCGTCAGAAGGCCGCCGAAGCGGCGGCCGAGCGCTTGGGCAAAACGGCTGGCACCGGCGCTGTCGCCCGTCCCGAAGAGGAAGAGGAAGAGAGCCCGCGCCGCAAGATTGGCGCCAAGATCGAACCGCGCCGCCCGGCGCCCCGCCGTGTCGACGAGCGCCGTCGCTCCGGTCGCCTCACCTTAACGCAGGCCCTCGACGACAACGAGCGGATGCGTAGCCTGGCGTCTGTTCGCCGCCAGCGCGAACGGGAAAAACGTCAAGCGGCCAAAGAGGCCGGGGCGTTGCTGGCGCCGGCGAAAGTGTTTCGCGACGTCGTCATTCCCGACACGATCACCGTCCAGGAACTCGCCAACCGGATGACCGAGCGCGCCGTCGATGTCATTCGCTCGCTGGTGAAGATGGGCATGATGGCGACCATCAATCAGGCGATCGATGCTGAGACTGCCGAGATTATCGTTGCCGAATTTGGCCACCGCGCTCGGCGGGTATCCGAATCCGATGCGGATGCCGGCTTCATGCGCGAACCGGATGATCCCCAGCGGATGCGCTCGCGGCCGCCGGTGGTGACCGTGATGGGTCACGTCGATCATGGGAAGACGTCGCTGCTCGACGCCTTGCGCCAGACCGATGTGGCGGCCGGCGAGGCTGGCGGCATTACCCAGCATATCGGCGCCTATCAGGTCACCATGAAGTCGGGCGGCCGCATCACTTTCCTCGACACGCCCGGCCACGAAGCCTTTACCGCTATGCGCGCGCGTGGTGCCAGGGTGACCGACATTGTCATCCTGGTCGTCGCCGCGGACGACGGCGTCATGCCGCAGACGGTCGAAGCGATCCGTCACGCGCGCGCGGCCAAGGTGCCGATCATCGTCGCCGTCAACAAGGTCGACAAACCGGACGCCAATCCGACGAAAATTCGGCGTGACCTGTTGCAGCATGAAATCGTCGTCGAGGAACTGGGTGGTGATGTCCTGGCGGTCGACGTTTCGGCCAAAGCCAAGACCGGCCTCGAGCGCCTCGAGGAGGCTATTCTCCTGCAGGCCGAGGTGCTGGAACTCAAGGCAGACCCCGAGCGAGCGGCGGAAGGGGTGGTGATCGAGGCGAAGCTCGATCGAGGCCGCGGCAGCGTCGCCACTGTCCTGGTGCAGCGCGGCAGTCTGTACGTGGGCGACATCGTCGTCGCTGGGTCGGAATGGGGCCGTGTTCGCGCGCTGGTCAACGACCGCGGGCAGTCGATCGAGAGTGTTGGACCAGGTGAGCCGGTCGAGGTGCTTGGGTTGAACGATACGCCGCTGGCCGGCGACGATTTCGGCGTCGTCCCGAGTGAGGCGCGGGCGCGCGAGGTCTCCGCCTTCCGCACCGGTCGCTCGCGGGCGAAAGACGTGGCATCGGTCTTGGGCGCGCGCGGCTCACTCGACCAGATGTTCCTCAAGATCAAGGAGGGCACGGCCAACGAATTGCCGATCGTGGTCAAAACCGACGTGCGAGGGTCACTCGAGGCGATCCAGGGTGCCCTGGAGAAAATATCGACCGACGAAGTGAAGGTGCGGGTGTTGCACGGTGCCGTCGGCGGCATCAACGAATCGGACGTGACGCTGGCGCATGCTTCTTCGGCGCTCATCATCGGGTTCAATGTGCGGGCTAACGCACAGGCACGCGAACGCGCAAAACGCGACAGCGTCGATATTCGTTATTACTCAATCATCTACAACGTCGTCGACGACATCAAAGAGATGCTGTCGAAAAAGTTGGCGCCGACGCTCAAGGAAAAGATCGTCGGCCAGGCGCGGATCAAGCAGGTATTCGCGATCTCCAAGGTCGGCAAGATCGCGGGTTGCGAGGTGATCGACGGGGTGATCCGTCGCACCGCCCATGTCAGACTGCTGCGCGACGACATCGTCCTCCATCAGGGCGACATCATATCGCTCAAGCACTTCAAGGATGACGTCCGCGAGGTTCGCGCTGGATCGGAATGCGGCATCGGTCTGGAGGGTTTCCAGGACGTGCAACAGGGCGACGTCATCGAGGTCTACGAAGTCGAATCGATTGCGCGCCGCCTCTAGGCGGTGATCGTCGCGGCTCGGCAACGGGTCGTGGAGATGGTCATGACCAGACAGACGCGGACTCTTAACCAACGTCAACTGCGCGTCGCCGCTCTCGTTCGCGAAGGATTGGCCGAACTATTGGCGCGAGGCGACAGCGACGACCCGGCGCTCGCTGGCGTCTCCGTCACGGTTTCCGAGGTTCGGATGAGTCCCGATTTGCGCCACGCGACGGTCTTTGTTCTGCCGTTGGGCGGCGAGGGCACAGAAACCGTCCTCGCCGGGCTCAAGCGGCAGGCGCCCAGTTTGAGTGGCATGATCGGCCGCAAGCTCGGGCTGCGTTTTTCGCCCAAACTAGTCTTTGTTCGCGACGAAACATTCGAGCACGCGGCGCGCATCGAGGCTTTGTTGCGTGCCGGCCATGGGCGTGGGTGACGACGCGGTCATGAGTGACGCGCTGCGCGGTTGGCTCGTCATCGACAAGCCGCTCGGTCTGAGCTCGGCGGCGGTGGTGGCACGGGTGCGCCACATGACTGGCTGCGGCAAGGCCGGCCATGGCGGGACGCTTGACCCGCTGGCTACTGGAATCCTGCCGGTCGCCCTTGGCGAGGCCACCAAGACCGCGGGCTACGCGGTCGACTTTCAAAAGCGTTACCGCGTCGACATCCGCTGGGGAGAAGAACGCAGCACCGACGATGCCGAAGGGGAGGTCGTTCGGCGCAGCGAGGGCCGCCCCGCTGCCGGCGCCGTCGGCGCCGCCCTCGCCGGGTTCACGGGAGAGATCGACCAGCGCCCGCCCGACTATTCGGCGATCCAGATCGGCGGCAAGCGGGCCTACCGCCTGGCGCGGGCGGGAACGCCCGCGCTGTTGTCGATGCGGAAGGTCCGCGTCGACCGTATCGACCTTATTGACGAGCGCGAGGACGGGGTCTGCCTCGAGATCGCCTGTGGCAAGGGGTTTTATGTCCGCTCGCTTGCCCGCGACCTTGCACGGGTGTTGGGCACGGCCGGTCATGTCGCCGCCTTGCGCCGGACCGCCGTCGGCCCGTTCGGCGAAAAAGAGGCAATTTCCCTGGATTCGCTAAGTCAGTTGGTACATAGTGCGCGGCTTGCCGAGGCCTTGATGCCGCTTGAAACTGCGCTGGACGACATCCCGGCGCTGGCTGTTAGCGGGCTGGAGGCGGCGCGGTTGCGCTGCGGCCAGCGGATCGAGGTCTCGCCGGATACCAGCGAGGGCGTCGTCTTCGTCCGCGCTGAGGGACAACCGGTGGCCTTGGCCCGGATCGGGTCAGGACTTGCGGTTCCTATCCGCGTGTTCAACCAATAGGTAGGAAGAGGAAGCGATGTCGATTACCGCCGAGCGCAAGGCTGCGCTCATTCGCGAATTTGCACACGGTTCGGGCGACACCGGTTCGCCGGAAGTACAGGTCGCGATCTTGTCCGAACGACTCACCAATCTGACCGAACATTTCAAATCCCACGTCAAAGACACCCACTCGCGACGTGGGTTGTTGATGATGGTGAATCGACGCCGCCGGCTCCTCGATTACCTGAAGCGGGCCGACGAAGGCCGCTACGAAAAGCTGATCGGGCGGCTCGGGCTACGCAAGTAAGTGAAACGTGCGCCAACGGCCATGATCGGGGCCGGTGCGGCGATACTGCCGCACCGCTCGATGGACGCGTGCGCGCGCCCTGGAATTTCGCGGACCGTGCTGGAGCACCGTCCGCTGGCGCAGGGGCACGAGCGATAGGGCTCGTGCCGGATGGCGGGGAAGCATCCGCAGGAAGGCTGACATAAATGTTCGACATTCAACGCAGGGAAATCATGTGGGGCGGGCGCAAGCTCGTCCTCGAAACGGGCCGTTTTGCCCGTCAGGCTGACGGCGCCGTCCTCGTCAGCTATGGCGATACCACCGTGCTGTGCACCGCGGTCGCCCAAAAGACGCCGCGGGCGGGCATCGATTTCTTCCCGCTCACCGTCAATTACCAGGAGAAGGCATTCGCCGCTGGCAAGATCCCGGGCGGGTTTTTCAAACGGGAGGGTCGGCCGAGCGAGAAAGAGACGCTGACGTCCCGCCTGATCGACCGGCCGATTCGGCCGCTCTTCCATGGAAGTTTTCGTAACGAAACCCAGGTCATCTGCACGGTGCTGTCGCATGACTTGGAGAATTCGCCGGACGTCGCCGCGCTTGTAGGAAGTTCGGCCGCGCTGACCATTTCGGGAATTCCCTTCCTTGGTCCGATCGGCGGCGCCCGGGTTGGCTACGTCAACGGCGAATATCGCCTCAATCCGACCCCGGCTGAGATGGCCGAGTCGAAGCTCGACCTAATCGTCGCCGGCACCCAGAAGGCGGTGATCATGGTCGAATCCGAAGCCAGTGAACTGAGCGAAGAGGTCATGCTCGGCGCCGTCATGTTTGGGCACGAGGCTTTCCAGCCGGTGATCGGCATGATCGTTGAACTGGCCGAGCGTTGCGCCAAGGAACCCTGGGCGCTCCCCGAGGATTCCGGCAAAGCAGCGCTCGCCGCCAAGATCGAAGGGCTGGTCGAGGGCGACGTGCGGGCCGCCTATCGCGAACGTGCGAAACAGGCGCGTACCGAGTTGCTGGCGCAGGCCAAGGCCAAGGTCGTGGCCTTTCTGGCCGAGCAGGCGATTCCCGAGACCCAGGCGGGCGGTCTGCTGAAGGAAATCGAGAAAGACATCGTCCGTAGCCAGATACTCAAGACCGGGCAGCGGATCGACGGCCGCGACACGAAGACCATTCGCCCGATTGTGGCGGAAACCGACGTGCTGCCGCGGACGCACGGCTCGGCGCTGTTCACCCGCGGCGAGACCCAGGCGCTCGTGGTCACGACCCTTGGCACTGGCCAGGACGAGCAGATCATGGACGTGCTCGAGGGCGAGTATCGCGAACGCTTTATGCTGCACTACAACTTCCCGCCCTACTCGACCGGCGAAACCAAGTTCATGTCGTCGCCCGGGCGACGCGAGATCGGACACGGCAAGCTGGCTTGGCGGGCGATGCGTGCCTTGTTGCCGAATGCCGAACAATTTCCCTACACCATTCGCGTGGTGTCCGAAGTCACCGAATCGAACGGCTCATCGTCGATGGCGACGGTGTGCGGCACCTCGCTGTCGCTCATGAGTGCGGGCGTCCCCCTCAAGGCGCCGGTCGCGGGCATCGCCATGGGCCTCATCCTCGAGGACAGCGGTTTTGCCGTGCTCTCTGACATCCTCGGCGACGAGGACCACCTCGGCGACATGGATTTCAAGGTGGCGGGTACCGAAAACGGCGTGACCGCGCTGCAAATGGATATTAAGGTCAATGGCATTACCCGGGAGATCATGCACACCGCCCTGGCGCAGGCGCGAGACGGGCGGATGCACATCCTGGGCGAGATGGCGAAGGCGCTGAACAAGGCGCGCGACTCGATCAACCGCTACGCCCCGCGCATCACGGTCTTGACCATTCCGAAAGACAAGATCCGCGAAGTCATCGGCACCGGCGGCAAGGTCATCCGCGAGATCTGCGAGGTGACGGGCACCAAGATCGACATCGAAGACGATGGCACCATCAAGGTGGCCAGTGCCGAATCCAAAGCGGCCGAGGCCGCCGTCCAGTGGATTCGCAACATCGTCGCCGAGCCCGAAATCGGCGTCATCTACCGCGGCAAGGTCGTCAAGGTCGTCGACTTTGGCGCGTTCGTTAATTTCATCGGTAATCGTGACGGGTTGGTCCATATCAGTGAATTGGCCTCACGCCGGGTCGCCAAGGTGTCCGACGTCGTCAACGAAGGCGACGAAGTGTGGGTCAAGGTGCTGGCGCTCGACGAGCGCGGCAAGGTACGACTCAGCATGAAGGCGGTTGATCAGCAGACTGGTACCGCGTTGGTTGCGGCGGAGGCAAGCGCTTCGTCCTAGACGTTCCGGCGCCAACACCCGTGGTCGCGTCCTTCCCGGCCGGCTTGGCCGGGCGGCGACGACAGTTGGAGTTTCGTAGAATCGTTCTATATTTTTTCACCGGTCACTGGAACTCTGGCCGGCAGTAGGAGTTGGGACGGGCATGAAAGCCCTGCAACCGATGGTCATCTCGGGCTTCGAGGTGCTCCCCCTTGTCGAAGGGGGTAAGGGCATCTCGGTGTCCAATGGCGAGAGTTCCGGCGCCTGGGCTGCCGCCGGGGCGGTTGGGACCTTTTCCGGCGTCAACGCCGATTTCTACGACGACCACGGAAAACTGATCGAGCAGAACTATTTTGGTCGCACCCGGATCGAACGTCACGAGGAACTCATCAGCTATGCGATCAAGGGCGGGGTAGCGCAGGCCCGCATTGCGTACGAGACGGCGGGCGGCAAGGGACCCATTCACATGAATGTGCTGTGGGAAATGGCGGCCGCCGAGCGCGTCCTTGTCGGGGTTCTCGAAAATGCGCGCGGTCTCATCCACGGGGTCACCTGTGGCGCCGGGATGCCCTATCGATTGGCGGAACTCGCCGCCCGCTTTCGCGTGCACTATTACCCGATCGTGTCGTCTGCACGGGCGTTCCGGGCTTTGTGGAAGCGCGCCTATCACAAGTTTTCTGAATGGATGGGCGGGGTCGTTTACGAGGACCCCTGGCTTGCTGGCGGCCACAACGGCCTTTCCAACAGCGAAGACCCGATCAAGCCCGAGCCGCCCTATCCGCGCGTGCTGGAACTGCGCAAGTTGATGCGCGAATCCGGTCTCGAGCGGACGCCCATCATCATGGCGGGCGGCATCTGGTTCCTGCGCGAATGGCAAGACTGGATCGATAACCCGGAACTTGGTCCGATCGCCTTTCAGTTCGGCACGCGGCCGCTATTGACCCGAGAAAGCCCGATTTCCGATGCCTGGAAACAGCGGTTGCTGACGCTGCGCGAGGGCGACATCTATCTCAATCGGTTCAGCCCGACCGGGATGTGGTCAAGTGCGGTCGAGAACGAATTCCTGCGCGATCTCAAAGAGCGCCATGAACGGCAGATTGCCTACACCGGCGAACCCATCGGCGACCATAGCGTTGTGCTCGAAACCGGGCCGCGTCATCGTCCGGTCTATGTCACCGCGCATGATCATCAGCGCGCCAAGGCATGGATACAGCAAGGCCATATCGAAGCGATGAAGACGCCGGATTCGACGCTCGTCTTCGTGTCACCAGAAAAAATGCGCGAGATTCGCACCGACCAGATCGAATGCATGGGGTGTCTCAGTGCCTGTATGTTTTCGAATTGGGCCCAGGGCGAGGGGCATACCACGGGGAAAAAGGCCGATCCACGCAGCTATTGCATCCAGAAAACGCTGCAGGCGATCAGTCATAGCGACGACGTCCAGCATCAACTGATGTTCGCCGGGCACTCGGCCTTTCGTTTTGCCGAGGACCCGTTCTATTCAAACGGGTTCATTCCCACCGTTCGCCAGCTGGTCGAACGGGTGCAGACCGGAGACTGAGGGGGCGCAGATGCTCGCGAGGATTCGCTCATGACGGTCGCTGATCCGGCGGGCGTGTCGGCCTTGACCAAGGAGCGGCTGCGGGCATCAGGCCTGCGCCCGACCCGACAACGCCTCGCCCTGGCACGGATTCTTTTCGGGCGTGGGAACCGCCATTTGACCGCCGAGGCGCTGCATGCCGAAGCGCTCAGCGCCAATGTCCGCGTGTCGCTAGCGACGGTCTACAACACCTTGCATCAATTCGTGCGCGTCGGTCTCCTCCGCGAAGTGCTGATCGATCCCGGGCGGTCGTATTTCGACACCAACACCGTGGACCATCATCATTTCTATCTCACCGAGACCGGCACGCTCGAAGACATCGCGACGGCTCGCGTGGCGTTGGCGCGGCTGCCCGAGCCGCCCGCCGGGACCACGATCGAACGTATCGATGTCGTCATTCGGGTTCGGGAGAGAACCTGATAATCCATTTTATTCTGTAGCTTAGTTAGTTTATTATAGTAGTTCTAAAATGTTGACGGCGACGGTACGCTGGCCTATATCAAAACGGCCAGCGGCCCAACGATCATCAAGAGCCCAGTGCATTACCCTGGCACCAATCATGGAGGACAAACGATGGCCAATCTCAAAGGAAGCAAGACCGAAGGTAACCTGAAAGCGGCGTTTGCCGGCGAATCGCAAGCCAATCGCCGCTATCTCTACTTCGCGCAGAAGGCGGACGTCGAAGGCTGGAATGACGTCTCGACCGTGTTCCGGTCGACGGCCGAGGGCGAGACTGGCCATGCCCACGGCCATCTCGAGTTCCTCGAGCAGACCGGCGACCCGGCGACGGGACTGCCGATCGGCGATACGGAAAAAAATCTGAAAGCGGCCATCGCTGGCGAGACTCACGAATACACCGACATGTACCCCGGCATGGCGCGCACGGCGCGCGACGAAGGATTTAAGGAGATCGCCGATTGGTTTGAGACCTTGGCGAAGGCGGAAAAGTCGCATGCGGGGCGCTTCCAAAAGGCGCTCGATAGCTTGAAGTAGTTCGCGACATCACCCGTCGGCAAGAAAGGGGGCGGTCGGCCCCCTTTCTGGTTCCAGGGAGGTTCTGACCGTGAGAGAAGGCAGTCTCGAGGCGCCGGTCCGCCACGCCATCGATTGGGAGAATCCGGACTACGTCGATCCCGAGAAACTTGATGGCGAGCTGCGACGCGTTTTCGATATCTGTCACGGCTGCCGACGCTGCTTCAACCTGTGCGATTCTTTCCCTCGGTTGTTCGATCTCGTCGATCAGTCGGCGACTGCGGAACTCGACGGCGTCGCTTCGTCCGATTTCAAATCGGTGGTCGATGCATGCACGTTGTGTGACATGTGTTTCATGACCAAGTGCCCCTATGTGCCGCCACACGAGTTCAATCTCGACTTTCCCCACCTGATGCTGCGCCATCGCGTTGCCGAACGCCGCCGCGGCGTGCAACCGGGTCTGTTCGAACGCCAGTTGACGGCAACCGATCGCAACGGCCAGCTTGCCCGGCTCGCCGCCCCGCTCGCCAATTGGGCGTCGCGCCGGAGCAACGGCGCGACGAGACCGGTTCTCGAAGGTTTGGCCAACGTCCATCGTGACGTCGAGCTGCCGCCCTTCCACGGCAAGACATTTCTCGCCCGGTCGACATCGGCGTCCGTGGAGCCCGACCCTGCGGGCCCGGCCCATGGTCGGCGGGTCGTCCTCTACGCTACCTGTTTCGTCAACTACAACAACCCGGGGATCGGCGAGGCGGCGGTGGCCGTCCTGGCCCGTCAGGGGATCCGGGCCGAAGTCGTCTACCCCGAATGTTGCGGCATGCCACAGCTCGAGGGCGGCGAGATCGATGTCGTGGCCGCCAAGGCGCGCCGCATCGCCGCCACCCTGCGTCTGTGGATCGACCAGGGGTACGATGTCGTTGCCCTCACGCCGTCATGCGCCTTGATGCTGAAATTTGAGTGGCCGTTGATCGTCGGCGCTGATCCGAACGTGCGCGTGCTCGCCGACGCCACGTTCGACATCACCGAGTATCTTGTCGACATCGCCAAGAAAGAGGGACTTGCCAAAGGTTTGCAGCCGCTTTCCGGCGGCGTCGCCGTCCATCTTGCCTGCCATGCCCGCGCCCAGAACATGGGACCGAAGGCGGCCGAAATGTTGCGTCTAATTCCGGATACCAAGGTCGATGTGATCGACCGGTGTTCTGGCCATGGCGGATCTTGGGGGATTAAGCGCGAGAATTTTCCGGTCGCCCTCAAGGTCGGGCGCCCGACCGCCCAGCGTGCCGTCGATGTGGCGCCTGCCTACGTGGCCGCTGAATGCCCGTTGGCTGGCAAGCACATCGTGCAGGGAATGGAACGAACGGAGAGTGGAACTGCGAGCCTGCGTGAACCACGGGCATTTCACCCGATCGAACTGTTGGCGCGGTCGTACGGCGACGGCGTGCGCGCGCTATGAGCCGAAGCGAGCGGCGCATCACGCGGGCGGACGTCTTGCCGATGGCCGAATACGGAAACATTCGCCGCGAGCGCCGCGCGGCGCTCACCGAGCTGAAGCGGTTTCGGCGTCTCAGCGTCGGGCCGTTTGCCACACTCTATTTCGAAAACTATGACACGATGTGGATGCAGGTGCATGAAATGCTCTACATCGAGCGGGGCGGCGAGGAACAGATCGAAGGCGAACTCGATGCCTACAACCCGCTGATTCCGCAAGGTCGGGAACTCATTGCCACGATGATGCTCGAGATCGACAACCCGGAACGTCGCGCCCGTGAACTCGGGCAATTGGGGGGTATCGATCGATCGATCAGCTTGCGGATCGGTGCAAGCGCTGCCACCGCCGAGCCAATCGGCGAGGAAGATCGGACCCGCGATGACGGCAAGACCTCATCGGTTCACTTCCTTCGTTTTCCATTGACGCCGGCCCAAGCCGCTGCGTTCAAAAGTCCCGAGGTTGAGGCCGTCTTTGTCATCGCGCATCCGAACTATGGACATATGGCGATGGTGCCGCCCGAGGTCCGGCGGGCGTTGATCGGCGACGTCGCTTAGGCTTAGTCGAAGTCCTCCCGTGGGTAGGCGCCCCACAGCTGGTCGCGTGGCAGCCAGCCCTTGCGGCCATGGACGTTGATGCGGCACCACTCGCCCTTGCAGGCCAGCAGGCGGGCGACGACGCCCATTTCGGCGAAAAGCACGGGCGATGCGTCGTCCCGCGGCTGGTTGCGGACGGTGCGCGTTGCCCCGGCGATCAGGGTGGTCCGGTCCGATGACAGCAGGCGACGATGGATCCAGCCCTCGTCGCCCTCGATATCGCGGACCCGATACCAATTGTCGAACTCGGCCAGGGCCTCGACCGGCAGACCGGCGCGCTTGTAGACCCAGGCGATCGGGTATCGCGTCCCCGGCCCGGCGCGGACGTTCACGGTTGCGTGCCGAAGGCTGACGAAATGCGGCTTGAAGTTTCTCTCGGCGGCCGACGAATCGAGCGCGGTCAACAAAAGCTGTGCGCTGGCGACCAAAGCCAGCGTGCCCAATACCGCCGCCCTTAGGCCACGCATTCTTGCGCCAATCCGATCCACCAACCACCGGGTGTTGGGCTCGACCAGCGCCTATATGCCGATGGCCCCCGTGAGCGTCAAGCCAAGTCATTGACGCGCCTTCCGCATTCGGGCGGTATTTGCTAGATACAGCCGAAGCTCGCGGCCACGCAGGGAGGCGTTTCGCCAGTGCAGCGTCGGCGAAAGCCCGTAGTCATCGTTACGCGACGGCTCCCCGACATCATTCAGACCCGAATGATGGAACTGTTCGACGCGCGCCTTAATCTCGATGACGAGCCGTTTTCGCGTGAACGGTTGATCGCCGCGCTGGGCGAGGCGGATGTTCTGGTGCCCACCGTCACCGACCGCCTCGACGCGGCAGTTCTGGCCCAGGCCGGAGCGAACTTGCGGCTGATCGCCAATTTTGGCACCGGGGTCGACCACATCGACCTCGCAGCCGCGGCGGCCAGACAGGTGATCGTCACCAATACCCCCGGTGTGCTGACGGAGGACACCGCCGACGTGACCATGGCGCTGATTCTCGCTGTTCCTCGTCGCTTGATGGAGGGTGAGCGTCTCGTACGCAGCGGGCGCTGGAGCGGCTGGTCACCGAGTTTCATGCTTGGCCATCGCCTGGCCGGCAAACGCCTCGGGATATTGGGCATGGGTCGGATCGGTACTGCCGTGGCCCAGCGCGCCAAGACTTTTGGGTTGTCGATCCACCACCACAACCGCCACCGCATTGCCGAGGAAACCGAGGGCGAGCTCGAGGCGACCTATTGGGAAAGCCTCGATCAGATGCTGGCCCACATGGACATCGTGTCGGTCAATTGCCCGCATACGCCGGCGACCTTCCACCTTCTGTCAGCGCGCCGGCTCAAGTTGTTGCGGCGAACGGCCTATGTCGTCAACACATCGCGCGGCGAGATCATCGACAAGTCAGCGCTGGTTGAGATGCTCCAGGCCGGGGAAGTCGCCGGCGTTGGCCTTGACGTCTATGAAAACGAGCCGGCGATCAATCCCAAGCTGCTCACGCTCGAAAATGTGGTGCTGCTACCGCACATGGGTTCGGCCACCCTCGAGGGGCGCATCGATTCGGGCGAGAAAGTGTTGATCAACATCAAGTCATTCGTCGACGGTCACTGGCCGCCCGACCGCGTGATCCGCGGCACGACCATCTAGGTCAGAAAAACAGCGCCAATCCGTCGTGGCGCGCGTCGTTGAGGAAGGTCACTAGGCCGCCTTCGCTGTAGGATATGTCGCGCCGTAGGTCGGCTAGGGTCAGGCCGATCGCCCGTAGCCCCATGTCGCATATCAGGAACGTCGCCCGCAGTTCCACGCATGCGCCCAGCAGCTCCTCGAACTGACCGACCCCGCGGCGCCCGAACTCGTTGTCGACCAGGTGGGCCGGGCGCCCATCGCCGGTAGCTAGCCCGTGCCAGCCCGGCGAAGCCGGGCCGGTGCCGGCACCCAACGCGCGGATCGCCCCCATGGTGAAGAACAGCGTCGCCGGGATATTGACTGCCAGCGCCGCGCTTGCCGTCGCCAATGCGTAGTGCACCTTGTCGAAGTCCGCCGAGAAGACGACGAGCGACAGCTTCTTGGGTCGCCCATCCGATTCAGCGGACATGGCGCGATAGATCGACGATCGAGGGATGGGGGCCGCACAGCGCGCACTGCGGGTCCGGCCGGACCCGCACCTTGCGGAATTCGGTCGATAGCCCGTCGTAGATGAGCAACGATCCCGACAGGCTGCGGCCGACACCGAGCAGTTCCTTGATCACTTCGGTGGCCTGCAACGTCCCCACGGCCCCGGCCAAGGCTCCCAGCACGCCACCTTCGGCGCAGCTCGGAATCAGGTCGGCCGGTGGGATGTCCGGGTAGATGCAGCGGTAGCAGGGGTGATCGCCGCCGAGATGCGATTTGAAGGTGGCGATCTGCCCGTCGAAACGCAGCACGGCGGCGGACACCAGGGTCTTCCGTCCGAGGTGGCAGGCATCGCTCAACAAGAACCGCGTGTCGAAGTTGTCGCTGCCATCGGCAATGACGTCATAGTCGGCGATCAGCCCGGCGACATTCGCGGCGGTCAGCCGCTCGCGGTAGGGGACAATTTTCACGTCCGGGTTGAGGGCGGCCACCGTCTCGGTGGCGCTTTCGGTTTTCAGCATACCGATCCGCGCGGTCGTATGAAGGATCTGGCGCTGCAGGTTCGATAGACTCACACGGTCGTCGTCGATCAAGCCGATGGTCCCGACGCCCGCCGCAGCCAGGTACATCAGCAAGGGCGAGCCGAGACCGCCGGCGCCGACGACCAGGACCTTGGACTGGAGCAGTTTGGCCTGACCCGTGCCACCGACCTCGCGCAAGATGATGTGGCGGGCGTAACGTTGAATCTGCGATTCGGTGAAATCCATGCTGGTGTCTCGGGCTCATCCGTTGGTTTCGGTCGCACTCGCTACGCCGGACGATCCAAACCCGCCTTCGCCGCGGTCGCTGGCTGGCAGCGGGGCCGCAACCTGCCAGCTGACACGGCAAACGGGGGCAACGACCATCTGGGCGATGCGATCGCCGCGCCGGATGACGAGGGTTTCGCGACCAAGGTTAACGAGCAAGACGCTGACCTCGCCGCGGTAATCGGCATCGATCGTCCCCGGTGCGTTAAGGACGGTGACGCCCGCCTTCCAGGCGAGGCCCGATCGCGGGCGAATTTGCGCTTCATAACCGGGTGGCAGCGCCAAGCGGAAGCCCGTCGGGATTAGCCGGCGCTCGCCGGCAGGAAGGGCGACCTCGCCGTCGACCGCCGCGGCAAGATCCGCGCCGGCACTGCCCGAGGTTGCATAGTCGGGCAAGGGCAAGCCCTCGGCATGGGGCAGGCGCTCGATCAGCACCCTCACGACGGGCTGGTTCATGACCGCTTTCTCGCCATGTCGGGAGCCGCTTCCGCGCCGAGGTGGGCGGCGATGCGGCGCACCAACCGCTCGGCAACCTCGTCTTTGGATAGCAGCGGCCAGTTCTCCCGGCCCCCGGGCGCGAGAAGGGTCACCTTGTTGGTGGCGGCACCGAAAACCGCCCCACCGGCAACGCTGTTGGCGAGGATCCAGTCGCAGCCCTTGTGCCGCCGTTTGCGTTCGGCGTTGTCCTCGGCGTCATCGGTTTCCGCGGCAAATCCAACCACCAGCGCTGGCCGGCGGGGGCCGGGCCGCGACAGGGTGGCAAGGATGTCGGGGTTTTCCTTCAACTCAAGGCGTGGTGGACTTCCCTGCTTTTTCAACTTGCTTTGGCTGACCTGGTCCACGCGCCAATCGGCGACCGCCGCGACACACACGGCGACCGCGGCCGGCAGGGCATCCAGGCACGCTTGCAACATCTGGCCGGCGGTCTCGACCGCCACCAGCTCGACCCCGAGCGGGACCGCTTCGCTCGTCGGTCCGGAGACCAGGATCGTTTCCGCTCCCGATCGCGCCAGGGCGGCAGCGACGGCGTAACCCTGCTTGCCGCTCGAGCGATTGGTGATGTAGCGCACCGGGTCGATCGGCTCGAGCGTCGGACCGGAGGTCACGATCGCCCGGCGACCCGACAGCGGCAGATCATGCCGTAGCGCCATCAATCGGGTCGCGATCGCATTCAGCAACACGGGAGGCTCGACCAGCCGGCCAAGGCCCGATTCGCCATCGGCCAACGGCCCTTCGGCCGGACCGACGATCGTCACGCCATCGGCCTGCAGTCGGGCAATGTTGCGCTGGTTGGCGGCGTGGTGCCACATGCGGACGTTCATGGCCGGCGCTACCAGGACCGGCTTGTCGGTGGCCAACAGCGTCGTGCTCGCCAGATCGTCGGCAATCCCGTTGGCCATCTTGGCCAGCAGGTTGGCGGTTGCCGGGGCCACCACGACGAGGTCGGCCTCGCGCGACAGCCGAATGTGGCCCATTTCGCTCTCGTCCTTAAGCGAGAATAAATCCTGGAAAACCGGCTGCCCGGACAGTGCCGCGATCGTCATCGGCGTGACGAACTCGCTCGCCGACTCGGTCAGGATGCATCGCACCACCGCGCCGGCATCGCGCAGCCGGCGGATAAGCTCAATGCTCTTATAGGCGGCGATGCCGCCGGCGATGATGAGAAGGATGCGTTGTCCAGCCAGCAAGGCTGTCTCCGCCTGTTGGCGCCCAATCCGTACCCTAGGGTTGCGGTGGCCTTGTGCGCAAGCGTCAGGCCAGTAGGAAGAAAAGAAGCGCCACGATGACGAGCCAGGGCAGGTAGCGCCAGACCGGCGAGGGCCGCCCGCGATGTTCGGCCAGGGCGCGGATGGTATCCGGATGTAGCCGCAATCCCTGCCGACGGGCGTCGTGCAGCAGGCTCTCGGCCTTCGCCAGGAGCGGCGGCAGACGCCGGAGGACCTGGATCGGACCCTTGAGGGCTTCTCGCAGCCGGGCTTCCGGACCCAGGTTCTCGCGGATCCATTGGGCGATGACGGGCTCGGCCTTCTCCCAGAAAATGACCGAGGGATCCAGGCTGCGGGCGACGCCTTCGGTGACCAGCATCGTCTTTTGCAACAGGAGAAGCTGCGGCTGCGTCTCCATCTGGAATTTTTCGGTGGTGCGCAGCAGTTGCGCCAACAGGCGGGCGACTGAAATCTGGCTGGCCGGACGACCGAGAACCGGTTCGCCGATCGCCCGGCAGGCCTGGGCAAAGCTTTCGAGCGATTGGTCGAACGGGACATAGCCCGCCTCGAAGTGAACTTCCGCGACCCGCCAATAGTCGCGGCGCAGGAACGCCAACATCAGCTCGGCAAGATAGCGACGATCGTCGAACTCCAGGCGGCCCATGATGCCGAAGTCAACGGCAATCAAATGGCCCTCGGCATCGACGAACAGGTTCCCCGGGTGCATGTCGCCGTGAAACAATCCGTCGCGAAACACCTGCAGCATGAACGAGCGCAACAGGTGGCCGACCACATCGCCGAGATCGATTCCGGCGCCGACCAGGGCGTCACGATCGGCAATATTGATCCCCGACATTCGTTCCGCCGTTAGCACGCGGCGGCCGGTGCGTTCCCAGTCCACGGCCGGTACCTGATAAGTCGGGTCTCCTTCGAAGTTTTGGCGGATTTCCGAGGCTGCGGCCGCCTCGAGGGTCAGATCCATCTCGCGTTCGGTGCTCTCGGCGAAACGGCGAATCACGGCGACCGGGCGCAGGCGGCGCATCGCCGGTTGCGACCGTTCCGCCAGTTGCGCCAGCCAAAGGAAAAGGTCGATGTCGTGCCGAAAGGCCTGTTCGATGCCGGGTCGCAGGACCTTGACGGCCACCGGCCGGCCGTCGCTGGTGACCGCGCTGTGCACTTGGGCAATGCTGGCAGCGGCCAGGGGTTCGTCGTCGATATGGGCGAACAGTTCGGCGATCGGGCGCCCCAGATCCTTTTCGATCGCTGCCCGGGCCTCCGCGGTCGGGAAGGGCGGCAGGCGATCGCGCAACAGCGCGAGGTCGCCGGCAATTTCCTCGCCGATGAGGTCGGCCCGGGTCGACCAGGTTTGGCCAAGCTTGATGAAGGCCGGTCCCAACTCCTGCAACGCGGCGGCGATCCGCTCGCCGCGACGGCGCCGGGCGGTCAAAGCCGACGGTCCGGGAAACAGAAAGCGGGCGATCCGCGCGGGCCACGGGCCGGCGCCGACGAAATTCAGCAGATCGGCTGAACCGTAGCGGGCCAGAACACGCGCAATGTGGGTAAGCCGAAGCACATGACGCAGCGTCCGCCGCACAGTCGCCGGGTCAGATCCGCCAGGCCGAATGAACGGCGACGATGCCGCCGCTCAGGGCGTAGCTGTGAACCCGGACGAGACCGGCTTGCTCGATCAAGTTGGCAAAATGGGCACGATCGGGAAAGCGGCGAATGCTCTCGACAAGATAGCGGTAGGGCTCGGCGTCCCCTACCACCAGTCGGCCGATCGCCGGAACGACGTGGAACGAGTAGGCATCGTAAAGGCGGCGCAAGAAGTCGTTTGCGTGGCTGAATTCGAGACACAAGAAGCGCCCCCCCGGCTTCAAGACCCGACGAGCCTCGGCTAGGGCAGCCGGAATGTCGGTGACGTTGCGCATGCCGAAGGCGATCGTGTAGGCCGCGTAGGACCGGTCGGGCAGCGGCAGCGTTTCGGCCCTGGCGCATAGGCAACGTTCGACGTCAAGAATGCCATGATCGATGGCGCGATCACGCCCGATCGCCAGCATCGCCGGGTTGGGGTCGACGATCGTGATCGCGGGTGGCGGACTTGCACCGCGCCGGGCGGCTTCGCGGCGGACGCGAAGGGCGATATCCCCCGTTCCCCCGGCAACATCGACCAGGCTGGCCGGCGGCGACGGGAACAGGTTGGCAACGAAATTGTCTTTCCAGATCCGGTGCAAGCCGCCGCTCATCAGGTCGTTCATCAGGTCGTAGCGCGGGGCGACGCGATCGAAGACATCGCGGACGAGGCGATCTTTCTCCTCCGGCGACACGCGCCGGTACCCGAAGTCGACATCGGCTTGCGTGGGCGCGTTGGGTTCGGGCATGGGCGGACCATAGCGCAGCCCCTGTGAACACGCTACGTTCGCTCGCCATTGCAGCGAAGGCGCATGCCCGAACTCCCCGAGGTGGAAACCGTTGTTCGTGGGTTGCGCCCGCGAATCGAGGGTCGCCGGCTGATCCGCGTCCAGGTCCGGCGCAAGGACTTGCGGATTCCGTTTCCCGCGGGGTTTGCCAAGCGATTACAGGGCCGGCGCGTGCGCGCGATCTGGCGGCGCGCCAAATACATCCTGATGGCGCTCGACGATGGGGCGGTGGTCATCGCCCACCTGGGCATGTCTGGCCGTTTGATCCTGTCGCCGACGGCCGCGGCCGCCGTCCCGGCGCCGCATGATCATGTCGTCATCGATACCGATGATGGGACCCGGATTACATATAACGACGCCCGTCGCTTCGGCCTGATGACGCTCACCCGCGAGGACACGTTGGCGAGCCATCGGTTGCTTGCCGACCTCGGTCCGGAACCTCTCGGGAACGAATTCAGCGGGCAAAGCTTGGCCGTCGCTCTGGCCGGCAAGAAAACTCCGATCAAGGCCGCGTTGCTTGATCAGACGGTCGTGGCCGGGCTAGGCAACATCTACGTCTGCGAAGCCCTTTATCGGGCCGCCCTGTCGCCCCGGCGCCGGGCGGCGACGGTGGTGGGCGATCGTGCTGACCGCCTCGCCAGTGCCGTTCGAGCGGTTCTCATGGAGGCGATCGCCGCGGGCGGTTCGTCGTTGCGCGATTACGTACAGACATCGGGCGAGTTAGGCTATTTTCAGCACCATTTTTCCGTGTATGACAGAGAGGGCGAACCGTGCCCAGGTTGTAACTGCGGCGGGGCGGTACGCCGCATCGTCCAGTCGGGCCGCTCGACGTTTTTTTGCCGCCAGCGCCAACGTTAGTAGGGAAACGGCGGAGCATATCGAGAGATTGATCTCGACCGGCAAGCTCGCGTAACAAGGCGACGCCAGCGCGGTCCGGCGGGCATTCCCCCGGGGCACGTCGGAGCATCGAGGGGAGGGTACGTTGGCCTACGAAAATATTCTGGTCGAAACTCGCGGCGCGGTCGCGGTCATCACGCTGAACCGGCCGCAGGCGATGAATGCGCTCAACGGCGACCTCATGGCCGAGCTGCGCGCGGCGCTCGATGAGCTCGAAGCCGACGATGCAATCGGGGCGCTGATCCTTACCGGCAGCGAGAAGGCTTTCGCGGCGGGGGCCGATATCAAGGAAATGCAGGCAAAGACGTTCGTCGATGCGTATCTCGAAAATTTTATTACCAAGGATTGGGAGCGCCTCGCCAATTGTCGCAAGCCGGTGATCGCGGCGGTGGCCGGCTATGCCCTCGGCGGTGGCTGCGAAGTGGCGATGATGTGCGACTTCATCCTTGCCGCGAACACGGCCAAGTTCGGGCAACCCGAGATTCGCCTCGGCATCATCCCGGGCTCGGGTGGGACCCAGCGATTGACGCGGGCCGTCGGCAAAGCGAAGGCCATGGAGATGGTGCTCACCGGTCGCATGATGGATGCCGAGGAAGCCGAGCGGGCGGGGTTGGTCAGCCGGGTGGTCCCGGCGGACAAGCTGATGAACGAGGCGATGAAGGTGGCGGGCGAGATTGCCGCTTTGTCGCGCCCGGCGGTGATGTTGGCCAAAGAGGCCGTCAACCACGCCCATGAGACGACGCTGGCCGAGGGCATTCACCTCGAGCGCCGCTTGTTCCACTCGACGTTTGCCTTGCAGGACCAGAAAGAAGGTATGGCGGCCTTCATCGAAAAGCGTAAACCGAAGTTCAAGAACGGCTGACCGGGGTCCGCGAAACGCGCAGTTTTCTGCGGTTGACCGCCCATTCGGGTGGGTCTATAAACGCCGCCCTCATCGCGATCGGTCTTGGGGCAAGCCATGGCTACACACAAGTCAGCAGAGAAACGCGCGCGCGGCGCCAAGCGGCGAACCGCAATCAACGCCGCACGGGTGAATCGCGTGCGATCGTACTTGCGCAAGCTTGAGGACGCGATCGTCAGCGGCGACAAGAAGGCGGCGCAGGCGGCGTTCCGAGTCGCCGAACCGGAACTGATGCGGAGTGCGAGCCGGGGCGTCATCAAGAAGAACACGGCGTCGCGAAAGATTTCTCGACTGTCGAAACGCATCAAGGCGATGTCAGCCTGACGCTTCCATCTTCGGAAGACGAACAAGCAATACCGCAGCATCTTCGCGCCGCGGCATTTTTTTTGTCAAGATGATCGCGCAAGCGCCGTACAGAATTTTTCTGTGTTGCGACGATACTTGGTGCAACAAAAAATTTTCCCGGGTGTGACAATGACCCCATTGCCACGCTAACTTCTCCTGAGTAGTGTTACGTCATTGTTCGGATCGCACGACAGCCGATCCAAATCGCAAGATCAGAAAGAGGTGACGCGCTGAAGAGCTGAAGCAAGACAGCTCTTCAGCGGACTGCGTTTATTTTGGCGCCGGGGTGGTTCGCATGAGGAACCTGGGGCACTGGCGTCGGCGTGAGGGACGGGTGTGGCGGAGTGGTTTAAGTCGGCCGAATGAAGGTGGACGACCAGTTAGGGAGGGAGTACCGGTCAGCCGTCCTTAGTTGCTGATCGGTTAATAAGGCAGCATGAGCTACGCGGGTGACATCTCCGTTCAAGAGGTTTGGCGGGCCCTGCGCGAGGACCCCTCC
>SHVP01000017.1 GCA_009694165.1 Alphaproteobacteria bacterium | reverse complement strand
CGGCCTGTTTATCCGCCGCTCGTATGCTTCCACGCCAGTCCGACGTCGTGGCGAAGCTGGCACGCGGTGTTGCCCGAAATGGGGCGCGACCGCATCGTGGTCGCCGTCGACACGCCGGGACATGGCGATTCGGATAAGCCGCCGGCGATCACCACCATCGAGCAGTATGCCGCCGCGATCGCCGAAGGGTTGGATGCGTTGAATCTGGCGCGCTACGACGTCATCGGCAACCACACCGGTTCCAAGATCGCCGTCGACATTGCCTTGCAGCGACCGCAACAGGTTCGCCGGCTGGTGCTTGTCTCGGCGCCGTTCTACAGCGACGCCGAGGTCCAGGCGATGAAGGCGCGCTACCGGGAAGTTCCGATCCGCGACGACGGCTCGCACTTCCAGCTGCGCTGGAAAATGATGATGGAGACGATGGGTCGCCATCTGCCGATCGACCTGGTACAGCGGACTTATGCCGAGACGATGCGGGGCGGGCTCGAATACGAATGGGGTCACCATGCCGCCTTCGCCTATCGCCATCAGGACAACCTACCGCGCGTCGTCCAGCCGGTCTTGATCCTCAATCCGAACGATACGATTCACGAAGCGACAAAACGGGCCGGAGCCCATCTCAAGAACGGCAGGCTGATCAACCTCGAGTCGAGCCACGAACTGATCGACCTGAAGACGCCCGAGTTCGGACGTCTGCTACGCGAGTTCCTCGACGGCCCGGCCGCCGATTCGACGGCGGGAGTGGTGAAGGCCCCGCCGCCCGCGCCACCGCTCCGCCGCTGCCGCGTGCGGCGCGGTTATGGCGAGAGTCGTTTCGGGGCGCTGCACTACCGGATGGCCGCCCCGGTCGCGGCGGCGCGGCGGCCGCTGCTCTGTCTGCACGCAAGTCCGCAGTCGAGTCTCAACTACGATCAATTGCTTGAGGCGATCGGCAGCGACCGCCTTGCGGTGGCGCCGGATACGCCCGGCTTTGGCGGCTCCGAGTGGCCGGCCTCGCCGCCGAGCATCGAGGATTATGCCGCGGCCATGCTCGACCTGGCGCATCAGCTGGGGCTGACCTCCATCGATGTGATGGGCTTCCATACCGGATCGATGACGGCCGTCGAGATCGCGCGCCAGCAGCCTGGGCTTGTCCATCGCATCGTCATGTATTCGGCGCCCCTGTTTGATGGCGACGAGCTGCCCCGTTTCCGCGCCAACTATGCCTCGACCGTGATCGAGACCGATGGCTCCCATACGGTGAAACGCTGGCACAAGATGTGGCCGTTCCGCGACCCGTTGCAATCGGTCGAGGCCTTCTCGGTCATCATGGGCGAGGCGTTCCGCGGCGGTCCGGTTTCCTGGTGGGGGCACGGCGCCGCCTTCAAATACCCGTTTGCGGAGCGGCTGCGTGCTTGCGACAAGTCGATCCTGGTCCTCAATCCCAACGACGACTTGGTCGAACACTCGCGCCGCGCGGTGCCGCTGATGAAGAACGGCCGGCTGCACGAGCTGCCGACGTTCCGCCACGGCATGATGGACGTTCACCGCGATGCCATTGCTGGCCTGCTGCGGGATTTCCTCGATGTCTGAGCGGTGGGCGAGGGTCGAGGCATGGTGGAGGATTCCGCCCGGCATTCATCGGGGTTACGTCGATTGTCGGTTCGGTCAGCTGCACTACGCACTCAAAGGGCCCGAGCACCGCACGACGGCCCTTCCCCTGGTGTGTTTCCATGCGAGCCCGATTTCCTGGCGCAACTACAGTGAAACTCTGATCGAGTTGGGTCGCGACCGACTGGTCGTCGCCGTCGACTCGCCGGGCCACGGGGACTCGAGCAAACCGCCACAACCGCCCGCGATCGAGGACTATGCCGCCGCGGTGGGCGAAGGACTGGACCGCCTCGGGATTTCGCGTTGCGACGTCCTCGGCAACCACACCGGGTCGAAGGTGGCGGTCGAACTGGCGCTGCAGCGTCCGGCCCTGGTGCGTCGCCTGGTGCTGATCTCCGCCCCCGTCTACAGCGACGACGAACTGCAGGCGATGAAAACCAAGTATGACGAGGTCAAGTTGCGCGAGGACGGCGCGCACCTGGCCGAGCGCTGGCGTGGCCTGATGACGTCGGTGGGGCGCTCGCTCGATCCCTGGCTGGTGCAACGCTACTTCGTCGAGAGCCAGCGCGGTGGCCTTGAGTATAAATGGGGCCATCATGCCGCCTTCGCCTATCAGCACGCCCAGCACCTGCCCCATGTAGGCCAGCCGGTGTTGGTCTTGAATCCGCGCGACGAGATCGTCGCCGCGACCAGGCGTGCCGGCCCATTGCTCCGCAACGGGGGACTGCGCGAAATCGAGGAAGACTATCAGTTGTGCCATGACAAGGTTGACGCCCTCGGGCGGTATATCCGCGCCTTTCTCGATGGCCCCGCCAAGGATGTGTCGCCCGATTCGGGGCGCGCCAAGGCGCCGCCGCTACCACCCCGATGGGAGCGACCGCCCGTGCGTCGCAGCTACGCTCACACCACGTTCGGTCAAGTGCATGTGCGCGCTGCTGTTCCCGAGCGTGCGGCCGGTCGTCCAGTCCTCTGTCTGCACGCTAGCCCGCGCTCGGGCCAGGATTTCGATGGCCTGTTGCCGGTGCTCGGCAGCGATCGCGTTGTGCTGGCCCCCGACATGCCGGGGCTTGGCGGCTCGACGACCCCGGCGACCGCTCCCGGGATCGAGGACTACGCGACGGCGATGCTCGAACTGCTCGACCGCCGCGGCATCACCTCCATCGACCTCCTCGGCTATCACACCGGGGCCCTGACCGCCGTCGCGATCGCTCTGCGCCGCCCGGGTCTCGTCCACCGCGTGGCCCTCATCTCGGCCCCGGTGATCGACGCCGCAAAGCGACACCAACTGCGCGCCGCCGCCGGTCCGGAGGAACCGACCGCCGATGGCGCCCACTTGGTTGCGCGCTGGAGACACAAATGGCCATGGCGCGGCCCTGGGCAGACCATCGCCATGGTCGATGCGACTGTCGCCGAATTCTTCCGCGCCGGTCCCTTCGCCTGGTGGGCCTATTGCGCGCTCTATGACTATCCGTTCGCTGATCGCCTGGCCGTGGTCGAGCACGACATTCTCGTCCTCAATCCGCGCGACGAAATCAGCGAGAACACCAGGCGCGCGGCGTCGCTGTTGCGGCGTGGGGGGATCCTCGATCTTCCCGACCTCGGCTATGGCATGATGGACGCGTTTCCGACCCGCATCGCCGGGTATCTGCGCGAGCATTACGACCGGTAGCACGCATGGAATACCGTCCGCTCGGCTGCTCGGGCCTGATGGTCTCGCCCCTCACTCTCGGCATGCTCCAGTTCGGCCTGACGACTGGCGAGGACGAGGCGCGACGCTGCCTCGACGTGGCGCGCGAAAAAGGAATCAACTTTCTCGATACCGGCAACGTCTACGCGCTCGGCGAATCCGAGCGCGTTACCGGCCGCGTCATTGCCGGCGAGCGCGACCGCTGGGTCGTGGCGACCAAGGCCGGCATCCCGACCGGGCGCGGACCGTTCGAAGGTGGACTGTCGCGCAAGTATCTGTTTGCCGAACTCGACAAGAGCCTGACGCGGCTCGCCACTGACTTCGTCGACGTTTTCTATTTGCACGTGCCCGACGAGGTCACGCCCCTCGATGAAACGCTGATCGCGGTCGCGGCGCTGATCGAGGCCGGTAAGGCGCGCTATTTCGGCGTGTCAAACTATCTGGGCTGGCAAATCGCCCATATCGTCCGCCGCTGCGACGAACTCGGCCTGCCGCGACCGATCGTGTGCCAGCCGCATTACAATGCGGTCGACCGGGTGGCCGAGGCCGACATCCTGCCCGCCTGCGGCTTCTACGGAGTGGGCGTGGCGCCCTACAGTCCGCTGGCGCGCGGGATTCTCAGTGGCAAATATGTGCCCGGCGAGGCGCCCGCCGCCGATTCGCGCGTCGGCCGCAAGGAAAAGCGAATGATGGAGATCGAGTTCCGTCGCGAATCGCTCGCGGCGGCCCAGCAAATGGCGGGGCACGCCCGGGCGCGGGGAATTTCGGCCGCCCAGTTCGCCACCGCCTGGGTGCTCAACAACAAGCTGGTGACGACGGTGATCGGCGGCCCGCGGACGTGCGAGCAGTGGCGCGACTACGTGGCCGCCCTCGACTATCGCTTCTCCCCCGAGGATGAGGCATTCGTGGACGCCCTGGTCGCTCCGGGTCATTATTCGACGCCACAATTCAACGATCTGATCTGGCCACCGCAGGGACGTGTGCCGGTGCGTGGCGAGCGCGTCAAGTCGGTGCCGGTTCTCCCGCCAACCAGGGTCAAGAAATGACTGATGTCGCCGTTATCGGAGGTCTCCACGAGATCGGGGTGGGCGTTCCCGACCTGGTCGAAGGCATCGCAGTCTGGGAGGCGTTCGGTTACCGCGCCGGCCCGAGCGGGCAGATCGGCGCCAGCGCGGCGAAGGCTCTCTATGGTGTCGACTCGGCGCTGCGATCGGTCCGCCTGTTGCATCAGGACGCCGACCACGGACTCATTCGGCTGATGGCGTGGAAACGCCCGACTGGGCCGGGCCTCAACATGGCGTCCCTGCGCACGGTCGGCAACCGGTGGAGCGTCCAAAAGACGTCCGACATCATCACCGTCGCCAACCATGCCGAGACGTGGGAGGACCAGGGTCGGCCGATGAATCGGCTGGGTCCGCTGCTCAATGCCCGCATGCGGGGCGTCGGATCGGGGGAGCCGGAGCCGTTTCGCCGGCCGATTACCGGCCTGCGCGAACTGCAGATTTTCATGCCGCATTACCAGATCGTGATCATGCAGCGGTTCAATCTGCACGTACCCCTTTATGGCCAGATCAACGAGGCTTCGTTGATGAAGACGAGCCAGGTCTGCCACGCCGGCATCGTCGTCAAGGGCGGCGGTCTCGCCCAATTCGACATCTACGAAAAGACCTTCGGGCTCAAGCGCCTGTCGCAGATCAAAATCGATCATCGGTCGGCGCGGGTTTCCCGCATCATGTTCGACCTCCGCGAAGGCGATCGTTTCACTATCATCGATTTCGACGACGTTCGCTCGGAAAAGGAACACGAGCGTCACCGCTCCGGTCGGTTCCGCATCTTCTACCTCGAGGAATCGTCGCGGACCGAGGTTGATCGGCGCGCCGATTCGATGCCGGGGAACCTGGGATACTCCCTCTATACCTATCGCGTGCCCGATGTCGCCGCCATGCGCGCCAAGATTCTGGCCGCAGGCGGGACTGCGGTGACGCCGGTGGCGGCCGACGAGTTCGGCCGGCCGGCCTTCTCCTTCCGCACGCCCGACGGCTTTGCCTGGACCTTTTTCACGCCCGCCTGAGTACCAATGACCGACCTCGCCAAGCGCGCCCAGAGCGCCATCCTGCAAGCCCCTCCGGCGCTGGGACGATCCCTGACCTTCCATTTGCGCGACGCCCGCCAGGCCGCTGCCGCCCTCCGGCGCTTGGGCGAAGGGGCCGGGCGGGGTGACGCTATCATCGGCCTTGGCGAGGCCCTGGTCCGGCACCTCGGTCGCGAGATTCCGGGCTTGCGAACGTTTCCGGCACTTTCGGGTCAGGCCTGCGTCGCCCCCTCGACACAGGAAGCGTTGTGGGTGTTCCTGCGCGGCGGCGATCGCACGACGCTGTTCGATGCGGGCGAGGCGACGCGCGATGCCCTCGCCGCGGCGTTCCTGCCGGCTGACACGATGGATACGTTCGTCTATGCCGGCGGTCGCGATCTGACCGGCTATGAGGATGGGACAGAGAACCCGAAGGGTGACGCGGTGCCGACCGTCGCCCTGGTTCGCGCCGGTGCCGGATTAGCCGGATCGAGTTTCGTCGCGGTGCAGCGATGGGTCCACGACCTGCGGGCATTCCGCGCCCAGCCGGCACCGGTGCAGGACGCGATGATCGGCCGGCGGCGCGACACCAACGAGGAAATTGCGACCGCGCCGCCGTCCGCCCACGTCAAGCGCAGCGCCCAGGAAAGTTTCGATCCACCCGCGTTCATGGTGCGTCGCTCGATGCCGTGGGCGACCGCCGATGCCCAGGGTCTCGAGTTCATTGCCTTCGGCGATTCGCTCGATCGTTTTGAACGCGTGCTGCGCCGCATGGCTGGGCTGGAGGATGGCATCGTCGATGCCCTCTTCCGCTTCTCGCGGCCTCTGACCGGCGGTTACTACTGGTGTCCGCCGGTGCGGGACGGCCGCCTCGACCTAACGGCCGTCGGACTCTGATCGCCCGCGTGGTCTGGCGCGGTTCAACGGAGCACAGGCGGTCTTCTAAAGTCCCGCCTTCCGACTTGGTCCTCGGCGCCGCCGCCGGAGTTATCCCCAATCCATGCATGGGTGCTGAACAGGCCTGCTGATATGCAAACTTGCATATCGCGGGCGCGACCTTCGGCGATGTGCATCTAGTTGTCAGACCTTAGGGTACTTATTCGAAGGAATCGCACAGCCTTATCCACATGCATCGGGGGATCGATGTGGGAGCAGGTAAAAGCGTTGGCGCGTCCGTCCGGCTGCCCGTGGACGAGGGCTATTGCCCTACGGGGCGGAAGAGAGCCGGTCCGGCATCGGCCCGAGCGCGCGGCCAGCCGATGATCTTCTTGCATCGCGAAATCAGGAATTTTGGCCGGCGCAGTATGCGCCGTGCAACCGGCGCCATGACGGCGCCGACACTTGAGGGTTGGGGTCGTTCCCGCAAGGGTCGCGTCCCCCTTCGTTCAACCCGTGCCGCACCCGGGTCGATCGAATCTTGGAACGCGGGCGCCCCCGAATCGGCCGAACTCACCTCCTCAGAGGACGGTCTTCCATCGGGTCCCGTGCTGCGCCCAACCCCCAAACCGTTCCGTTGGTGAAGTCTGTTTTTTTGGGAGGTTAGGAATCACACATGAACAAGAACGACCAAGCGGACCCAAAGGGAAAATTCAGTCTGAGGCGGCTGATCGACGTGCGCTTGCGGGCCGCAGCCCCGGCCGAGCGGCCCAAGGCCGAGGGCGTGGCGACCTATGACGACTACTGGCAGTACCGCAACGCGCGGCCAACCGGCTTCGTCGCCGCCAAGAAGGGGTAAACGCGGTCCGAGTTCGTCCGACCGCGCCGTGTCACGTCCCTCTCCCAAGTCTTCTTGGGGGCGCGGCGCGGTCGGCGAGCCGGGGGATCGCGGTAACGTGATGCTCGTCACAGGAAGGGTGGGGCAAGGGCCCTTGTTTGAGTTAGGAGGCGGGCCGTCAACGACGGCCCCAAGGGGGTACTAACAACAGCGAAGCCGCTCCAGGAACGGACAACGATCCGATGGCAAAGGGAGGCGGCTCGCCTATACCGGGAGGAAGGTGAATGGGTACGAGTTATGAACTATATGTCCTGGCCGACGGCCGTTGGGTCTTGGAAGGGCATTTCGACGCCGGTCGGCGCCAGGACGCGATCCGTACCGCAAAGATGATCGAGAGCCATGCCCTGGGGCGCACGGTCAAGGTCGTCCGCGAGACGTTCGACCCGAGCACGCATTCTTTGCACGAAACCATCGTGTACAACGGACATCGGCGTCTCGAGGTGCGCGAATGGCGGCGCACCCACCATGCCGATGGTCCCGGGCCCTATTTGGCCCTGTTTGAATCGTTGAATGCCAATCCGTCGACCGAACCGGCATTCGCCGGAATGGCAGGCGGCTTCGCCAACCAGGCGTCGGCGCGCGGGATGGCGAAACTGGCGGCGATCGCTTTGGCGAGCGCCGGTATGGCCGCTCTGGCTGCGGTGGTGCACCACGGCGTGCTTAGCGTCCTGGTCTAGTCGGTCACACCTGTCCATGTCGATGAGTCCCAAAGAATTTGTCGACATCATCCGACAGAACGGCCGATTTGTGCGCCGTCTCGATGGCGGACGATGCGCCAACCTCATGCACCACAATCTCTCCGGGTTGGCGCTCAATCAACTGGTGCTGGAGGAGGCCAAACTCGCGGGCGCCGACTTCAGCAACTGCAAGCTAATCGGCGCCAACTTCGAAAATGCCGATCTGACCAGCGCCAATTTCTGGCGGGCCGACCTGCGCGGTGCGCGCTTTCGCGGTCCGATCCTACGCGATGCCGACATGCATGACGCCGACATGCGTCCGGGATCGCTGGTCATCGCGCAGAAACACATGCATGGCAGAGATTTCCGCGGCTATACCAATGAAAATGCCGTCGGCCGATCGGCCGATCTCAGCGGGGCCGACTTGCGTCGCGTCAACTTGCGAACGGCCAAGCTCAAGGATGCCTACATGGTGGGCGTCAACCTGTACCGGGCAAACCTCGATTTTTCCCAACTCGACCGCGCCAACTTGCGCGGCACCATCCTGGCGGAAGTTCGCTTGACCAGTGCCACGATGACCGGTGCGTTGGTGAGCACGGCAACGGCCGAGTTGCCGCTCGAATTGCAGGAAGTTCTGCGCCAACACGCGCTGTGGGTCGAATCGAACGGTAGTCGTGGCGACCGCGCCGAACTGGCCGGCGCCAGTCTGAGCGACATCGATCTGTCCCAGGCTTATCTGGCCGGCGCCAACCTGGCCGGCGCCAACCTGGCGATGGCCACCCTTCGCCTTGCCAACCTCGCCGGCGCCAACCTGAGCGGGGCGACGCTTCGCTTGACCGATCTCAGCGGCGCCAACCTCGCCAAGGCCACCCTCACCGGGGCCAACCTCACCAGCGCGCGTGTTGATGCAGTTGAAGTCAAGAACGCCTCAGGGCCGACCGGCAAGATCGAGCGTAGCGACTTCACCGACGTCGACCTCACCGAGGCCAAGATCATGCGCATCGATTGGCGGCAGGCCGTGTTGACCGGCACCCGCTGGCCGGCCGCGTCGGCGGATGCAGAGGTTCCGCAAGGCCACGTTGCGCGCATGCCCTAGCGTCCGCCCGCTAAATCCGGCGTTCCACGGCTGGCCCCATCTTCGCGCATACCCGTCCGCCGCAGTCACGTTCGCCCGCCGCGAGAAGCAAGTCCCCGCGAGGCGCGAGGCGACCCGCCATCTGGTGGCGGGCGTTCCGATCGAGGTTGCGCTGCCGGCACAACGTCGCAACAATCGCTCGAACGAGAAGAAGAGCGCGGGCAGATATGAAAATCCGTTGCGGCTACGTTGACACTGCGCGCGGGCAGCTCCACTACCGCAGCTCCGGCGAACGTGGACCGTTCGTCTTCCTCTTTCATCAGACGCCGCTTTCCTCGCGGATGTATGAGCGCTGCCTGCCCCATCTCGGTCGCTATTGCCGGGCGGTTGCGTTCGATACGCCCGGCTACGGCGCCTCCGATCCGCCCCCCGGCGTGCCTACGGTGTCGGACTACGCCTCCCGGCTCCTTGAAGGCATCGGGGCGCTCGGCGCCGATCGATTTGCCGTCGCCGGCTTTGCCACCGGCTCCGCCGTTTCGTTGGAGATCGCCATGCAGGCGGGACCGCGGGTGACGCACGGTGTGTTCTCCGGCATGCCGCTTCTATCCGCGGCGCGGTTGCGCCAGTTTGGCCTCGCCCTAGGCGAGGCCAGCGTCAAGGCGGATGGGTCGCACGTTCTGCGGGTCTGGGAGGCGCGCACGGCCAACTACGGCCCGAGCAACGATCTTGAGCAGATTCAGGTGGCGGTGGCGGAAACGTTGCGCGTCTACGAGCGAATGAATTGGGGACTGCTGGCGGTCGGCCAATACGACTTGCGGCGGTCGTTGCAATCGTTGGCCTGTCCCGTCCTGTTCCTTACCGCTGAACACGACAAGCTGGCGCCGGAGAACGCCGCGGCGGCCGCCCTGATCAAGGGTGCCCAATTCGCGCAGTTCGCCGATGTCATGCCGCAATTGTGCTGGACCGTCCCCCAGCGCTACGCCGACACGGTGGCCGAGTTCATCGGTGCCAAGCCTCGTTAGGGGTGGTGCCGCGGTCGTCGCGGCCCTCGCCTTGGCATGGTCCCCCTCTTGGGGCGTCGCTATGGGAGAGATTCAGGGAGAATCGACGTTCCGGCACCGTATGGAATTTCTCCGCTGAGCGCTCCCATGCTGGACGCCACCCCGTTGCTGAGGCGATACGCGAGTTGGCGGCTGGCGCGACTGGCGGTTCAGGACCCGGTCGAGGCCTAGCGCCGGCAGCTCGGGCGGCTCGTGCAGCGCGCCCGGCGAACGACGTTCGGCCGCGATCACGGCTTCGACGCGATCGACGATGTCGCCGCCTACCAGCGGCGGGTTCCGTTGCGCCGGTATGAGGATTTCTGGCGCGATTATTGGGAGCGGTCGTTTCCCAGGCTGCAGGGCCAGACCTGGGCCGGGTCGCTGCCTTTCCTCGCCCTCACGTCGGGAACCACGACCGGCACGACCAAGTACATCCCGTGCTCCCGAGCGATGATTCGGAGCAACGCACGGGCGGGGGCTGATCTGCTGGCCTTTCACCTGGCCAGTCGCCTGCGCTCCCGCCTGCTTGGTGGAAAATCTTTCATGCTCGGAAGCAGCACTGACCTGCAAGAGTTGGCCCCAGGCGTGCTCGCCGGCGACTTGAGCGGCATTGCCGCGCGGGCGATGCCGTGGTGGGTGCGACGCCGCTATTTCCCGCCCGAGGAACTGGCCCTGCTGACCGACTGGGAACGGAAGGTCGATCTGCTCGCCCGGCGGTCATTGGGCGAGGACCTCCGCATGATCGGCGGCACGCCAAGCTGGCTTCTTATCTACTTCGAGAAGCTGGCAACCGCCGCCGGTGACGGCCGCCGCTGCTTGGTCGATTTCTTTCCAAATCTCGAACTTTTGGTCCATGGCGGGGTCAATTTTCGGCCTTATCGACCGATTTTCGCAGAACTGTTGGCGGGATCGCCCGCCGAGTTGCGCGAGGTCTATGCCGCCAGCGAGGGCTTCATCGCCGCCGCCGATCGCGGTGCCGAGGATGGTCTGCGGCTTTTTCTCGATAGAGGGTTTTTTTGAATTTGTTCCGGTCGGCGAGCTGGGATCGGCAACGCCGACACGCCATTGGGCCGCCAATGCCGAGCCGGGCGTCGAGTACGCGCTGGTGTTGACCACTGGTGCCGGGCTTTTTACGTGCTGGGCGACACGGTCCGGCTGGTCGACCGCCGACCGTTCCGCCTGCTGGTCACCGGGCGGACCGCCTGCATGCTGTCAGCCTTCGGCGAGCATCTCATCGAAGCGGAGATCGAGCAGTCCGTTGCCGCCGCCGCTGCTACCACCGGGCTCCAGGTCGTCGACTTTGCCGTCGGACCGGTGTTTTCCGACCGCTCGGAGGCGCTGGGCGGTCATCTTTACCTTGTCGAGTTCGTTGGCGGCGCACCAGAGGCCGCTCGACTCGAGTCGTTCCGTGATCGCCTCGACGCCGGGCTCGCCGCCGCCAATGCCGACTATCGCGCGCACCGTGCCGGCGATTTCGGCTTGAAACGCCCGGAAATCTGCGCTCTGGCGCCGGGCGCTTTCGCGCTGTGGATGAAACGGGAGGGCCGGCTTGGCGGTCAGCACAAGGTGCCGCGGGTCCTCAGCGACCCTGATCGACTCGCTCGACTCGCCGCCGCGGTGGCGCCCGACGTGGTCGTCCGAATCTAAGCTGCCGAGTCGGCGGCGGAGTGTGATCGAGACGACTCGCCTGGGCAAAAAAAACGCCGAGGGCAAAAAAACTGTTGCGCCGCGATTCTGCTGACCGTATTACGCAAATTGACATGATGGCGTCGTCAAATTTTTCGAGCGTCGCGTCGGCCGTCTCCGACCACGGGATGGTTTGTTTTTTGTCGGTTGTGGTCGTTCTCTCTCGGATATCTCCCGTTAACCACTGAGGAGGAACTGATGGAAGCAGTCAAGCTGGCCGAGCCGTTCGCGGAGGCGCAGACCGACATCGGAATGCACGCGATCGGCGATCTGTGTGGGATCAACCCGGATTACCTCAAGGACGAAAAACTCCTGATGAGGGCTCTGGCAGATGGGCTGGCGGCGGCTCGCTTCACAGTTCTCAGTGAGCAAGCGCTCAAGTTTCCTGGCGTCGACTCTGGGGTGACGGGGATGTTCATCCTCTCCGAGTCGCATGCCGCGTTTCACAGCTATCCGGAATTCGGGTACCTGGCGATCGACGTGTTTTCCTGTGGTAGCCAAAGCCCGGAAACAGTCGTCCGCTACGTCGCGAGCCGCCTTGGCGCTCGCGACAGCACGTTCCGGCTGATGGAACGCGGGCGCAACGTCCGTCTCGATTAGCCCCCGCGCCGGCATCCGTCCGGCGCGGTCGGGAGTATAAGCATGTGGTGACGAGCGCCGACCCCAACGGCGCTCCGCCGCCCGGCTTGTGCTTGCCATGGATACCGTATCTTCGCAGGACCCGACCATCGCGAATTCCCCCGGCCGCCGCATTGCCGTCATCGGCGCCGGCATTGCCGGCTTGGGCGCGGCCTGGCTATTGGGGCAGCGACAGCGCGTCACCCTGTTCGAGGCAGCCGGCTATCCGGGTGGCCACAGTCACACCGTGACGGTCGAGCGTGGCGGCCATCGGGTGGCCGTCGACACCGGCTTCATCGTCTTCAACGACGTTAACTATCCGACTCTCAACCGGCTGTTCGACCACCTGCAGGTCCCGAGCGAGCCGTCCAACATGTCCTTTTCGGTGTCGCTCGACGGCGGCCGCTTCGAATACGCCAGCGGCCTGCCCTGGGGTCCGCTGGCGCAGCCCAGCAACCTGCTGCTACCGGAGTTCTGGCGGATGCTGGCCGAGATCGTTCTGTTCTATCGCCAGGCCCGGCGTGAATTTCCAGCTCTCGACAATCGCAGCACGCTGGGCGACCTGCTGGAACGCGGCCGGTACAGTCAGACCTACCGGCTGCTCCACCTCCTGCCGATGGCCTCGGCCATCTGGTCCACTCCGATCGAACAGATTCTTCGTTTTCCCGCGCGCGACTTCGTGCGTTTCTACGAGGAACACGGCCTTCTTCGATTTACCCATCGGCCGCGCTGGCGGACCGTGACGGGCAGCAGTCGTGAATATGTGCGTCGGCTGCTGGCCGATTTCGCCGGCACCCTTCGGTTGAATGCGCCGGTGGAAGCGGTTCGTCGCTCGCCCGTCGCGGCCCATGTCCGGGTGGTCGGCGCCGAGGAAGAAACCTTCGACGAGGTGGTTTTTGCCTGCCATGGCGATCAGGCCAGGCGGATTCTGGTCGATCCCGACGACGACGAGCGGAGGATACTCGCCGCCTTTCACCCGGCTGCCAACCGGGCGCTCCTGCACGACGATCCGACGTTCATGCCGCGCCGTCGCGCCGCGTGGTCGAGCTGGAACTACCGGGCGCAGACGGGTCAGGACCGGTGCCGGCCAGTGCCGGTGACCTATTGGATGAATCTACTACAGAAGCTGCCGCCCGCCTTGCCGCTCTTCGTTACCCTCAACCCCTGGGCCGAGCCGCGCCCGGGGTCGGTGCTTGGCGAATACGATTACGATCACCCGATCTTCACGCCGGAAACGGCCGCTGCACAGGCGGCCCTTCCCGTCATTCAGGGTCGGCGCCGGACCTGGTTTTGCGGCGCCTACACTCGGTTTGGTTTCCACGAAGACGGGCTGGCATCGGGTCTCGCGGTGGCGCGGCGCCTGGGTGGCGTGCTCCCCTGGCCGGAAGCCGTGTCGACGGATTCGGCGGGCACCGCCCCTGGCCCTAGAGTGGCTCCCGTGACGCTGGATGCGGCCCCATGACCGGTAGCTCCCTTTATATTGGAACCGTTGCCCATACCCGGCTGCGGCCGGTGCGCCACAGCTTCGCCTACCGGGTCTTTTCGCTCTATCTGGACCTGGATGAATTGCCGCAACTCGACCGGCGGCTACGGTTGTTCGCCCACAATGGTCGTGCGCTGCTCAGTATCCATGATCGCGACCACGGCGATGGCCGGACCCCGATCGCCGAGTGGGTTCGCACCCACCTCCGCCATGCCGGATTCGCGGGCGATGGGCGGATCTTCATGCAGTGCTATCCCAGGTTGTGGGGCTATGTATTCAATCCGCTTACCGCCTATTTTTGCTTCCGTCGGGACGGCACGCTCGAGGCCATTTTGCATGAGGTGCACAACACATTTGGCGAGCGGCACGGCTATTTGATCGCGGTCGACGGGCAGAATGGTCCGGTAATTCACCAAGAATGCGAAAAGAGCTTCTACGTTTCTCCTTTCATCGGAATGGCGGCGACCTATCACTTTAAGGTGCGCATTCCGGACGAGCGCTATGCCTTCGCCATTCGCGAGACCGACGGCGAGGGTGACCTGCTCTATGCCAGCGTCGATGGACGGCGACGCACGCTCACCGACGGGGAGATCGGTTGGGCCATCGCCCGCCACCCTCTGATGACGGTGAAGGTCATCGCCGGCATTCATTGGGAAGCGCTACGTCTATGGCGCAAGGGATTGAGGGTTCAAGCCCGTGCCAAAGCTCCCACCACCCTGGTAACCTATGTCGGGGCCAAGGGGCGGTTGTCCACCGCGGACAAAATTTCGCATGCCGAGTCATCCGTTTTGCACGGAACCGGGTAATAGCGTGTGGGCCAACAGGGGTGAGCTACTCTAATGAGTGACCGGAGCATGGGGTCGGTTGCCGATGCCGGGGAGGCTGATGCCCCGGCGCCGACGATTCCGGATGTGCCGCTGCTCTATCGATCCGTCATACGCACTTTCGAGCGACGGTTTCTGCTCGGCCGGCTCTCCTTCCGTCTGCCCGGCGGGTATGCAGGCGAGTTGGTCGGGCGCCGATCGGGTCCGGAGGCGCGAATTGTGCTCCATCGCTGGCGGGCGATGCGTCGGCTCCTGTTCGGCGGCAAGCTCGGTTTTGCCGAGGCTTACCTGCGCGGCGACTGGCACAGCCCCGATCTCGCGGCGTTCGTCCAGTTGATGGCGGCGAACGGCCTGGCCCAGGAACAGCAGGGAGCGTCGCTGCGTTGGAGCCGTTGGACCGATCGGCTGCGTCACCTGCTGCGCCCGAATTCGAAGGCCGGCAGTCGCAAGAACATTGCTTTCCACTATGACCTCGGGAACGACTTCTATTCGCTCTGGCTTGATCCGAGCATGACCTATTCCTCGGCGGTTTTTCCTCAACGCGACGTCGATCTCCGCCGGGCCCAACGACAGAAGAACGATCGCATCCTTGATCTATTGGCGGCCCGGCCCGGCGATCACGTGCTGGAAATCGGCTGCGGCTGGGGCGGTTTTGCTCAGCAGGCGGCTGAGCGGGGCCTGCGCGTCACCGGAATCACGATCTCCCGCCAGCAGCATGAATTCGCCCGTCGCCGCATTCACGATGCCGGTCTGGCTGAGCGGGTCAACATCGAATTGTGCGACTATCGTGACGTCACCGGCTCCTTCGACCATGCCGCGTCGATCGAAATGATCGAAGCCGTCGGCGAAAAATATTGGCCGTCCTATTTTGGCAAGATTGCCGAGGTCGTCCGGCCCGGCGGCCGGATCGCGATCCAGGCCATCACCGTGCGCGATGAGGGGTTCGCCAACTACCGTCGCCGCGCCGACTTCATTCAAACCTACATCTTTCCCGGCGGCATGCTGCTCTGTTTGCAGGCCCTGCAGGACGTAACCGCGCGCGTCGGATTGCGTTGGCTCGGGGACGACGGATTTGGCCAGGATTACGCCCATACGCTGGCGCAGTGGCGGCGAAATTTTCTCGACGCCTGGCCCCGTATCCGGCACCTCGGCTTCGACGACCGCTTCCGGCGCATCTGGGAGTTCTATCTGGCAGGGTGCGAAGGGTCGTTTCGGGCCGGCGGCATCGACGTGCGCCAGATTGCCTTGGTCAAGCCCTAGTCGGAACGGGGAGCGATCCGTGGACAGCCGCCCGCCGCTCGCTCGCTGCTACCGTGGCCTCGGCCGGATGAGTCGGGCGTGAACAAGCGCTGGTTTGCCTTGGCGGTCGTCGCTGTCGCCGGTGTCGCCGCCGTGTGGCCGGCGGTGGCTCGCCATCCCTACAACGGTGCCCTTGATTTCGCGGTCCTGCGCGGCGGCACGAATATCGGCTTTCACCGTCTCGAGTTCCGCGATGACGGCGAAGAAACCCACGTCGCCGTCGACGTCGAACTCAAGGTGAAGTTCGGCTTCGTGACCCTGTTCAACTACGAGCACCACAACCGCGAGGTCTGGAAGAACGGGGTTCTGCAGCGGATGCAGGCCGCGACCAACGACAATGGCGATCGCTACGAAGTCGGCGCGCTGCGCACCGATGCCGGGCTGACCGTCCAGTCGTCAAAGGGTGGCGTCAAGAGCGAGGCCGTTCTCCCCATGGATGCGATGCCGGCGACCTACTGGAACGTCGCTAGCATGAAGCAATCCGCACTGATCGATACTCAGCGCGGCGGCCTCTTGAAAGTGACCATTACACCCGGGCCGGTCGACGACGTGCCGATCGGTGATGGAAAAACGGTCAAGGCCCAGCGCTACGACATGGTGGGCGAACTCAATTTGACGATCTGGTACACTAGCGACGGTCAATGGGTGGGGATGAAATTCCAAGCCCGCGGCAGCGACATCGAATATGCGCTCGGTCTGACAAAGAAGCCGGGTCGCTCTTGACGCTGTCGCTGCGTGAGGCGGCCGCGCGCTATGTCGACGTCATGCAGTCGGTGAGCGCGGCCGATTTGCACCGATTGCGCGAGGTTTGCGCGCCTGATTTCCGGCTGCGAGATCCGTTCAACGATGCCCGCGGTATCGACCACGTCATGCGGGTGTTTCGCCAGATGTTCGACGAACTCGATGAACCGACGACGACGGTTACCGATGTCGCGTTCTCGGCAACGGCCTTCTACTTGCGCTGGGATTTTCGCTTCCGCCGCCGGAACGGTCCGCTCGCCACGGTCGTTGGCATGAGCGAGGTTCATTTCAACGCCGAAGGCTTGGCCACCGATCATCGCGATTACTGGGACGCCGGGTAGGTCTGCGACCTCGTTCCGGTGCTCGGCGTCGTGTTGCGAGTCGTGAAGCGGCGCCTCGCCACCCCCGCCTAAGCGTCGCGCCGACAAGAATCGAATTCCGCTCGCCGGCGTCTGCGTTATGCTGCGACAAAACGACGGCCAAGGGGGGCGAGATGGGCCAGCAATGGGATGTGGTCGTCGGCGGCGCCGGCACCGCCGGCATGCCGGCGGCGATCTTCGCCGCCCGGCGCGGCGCCCGCGTCTTGCTGCTCGAGCACGCCGACCAGGTTGGCGGCACCCTGCATCTGTCCTCGGGGGAGATGAGCGCCGCCGGGACGCGCCTGCAGCAGGCCCGTGGCATCGATGACCACCCCGACAAGCACTTTGTCGACGTCATGCGACTGACTCGCGGATCGGCTGACCCGGTCATGGTCCGCCTGCAGGTCGACAATGCGGCCGATACGCTGCACTGGCTCCTCGATGGCGGTCTCGAGTTGTTCAACGACATGCCGGTGCTGATGCCGCAGCACGAGACCTATAGCGTGCCGCGCACGTATTACGGTCCGAAAAAGGGCAAGGCCGCCCTCGACGTGATTCGTCCCCAGCTCGAGGAGGAAATCCGCAAGGGGAGGGTGACGCTCCAGTTGGAGACCGAGATCGTCAGCCTGATTCAAGACGGGACCGGGGCCGTGCGCGGCTTGCGCGCCCGCACCAAAGGCGGTCTGGTGCAGCCGTTCTACGGGGCCAATACCGTTCTCACCATGGGTGGATACGGCGCAAGCGAGAGCCGCTACCCCGAGTTCAGCAACGGCCACAAGCGCATCGGCTGGTGCTATCCCTATTCGCAGGGTACCGGCATCAAGGTCGCCCTCGACGCTGGCGCGGTGCTCCACAATCAGGACAAGTTCCTGCCGATGTTCGGGCGCGTGGAAGATCCGGGATTCTGGCTCGACGACCGCGAACCGTTTCCCAACGATCCGCCGCGCTGGTATGCGCTCTGCGAATTGACGCCCGAGTTGCGGTTGCCGTGGGAGATCTACGCCAATCGCAGGGGTGAGCGTTTTGTCGCCGAGGACAGTCCAACGCCGGACGTTCGCGAGCACCTCCTGCTGCAGCAGCCCGACCGCATGTTCGCCGTCGTCTATGACGGTCGGATCGCCCGCGAGTCGCCCAACCTGTTTCTGCCTGAGCTGACGTCCCCGCAGGTGCGGAAACTGTGGAACAACCACCCGGGGTTCGTTCGCGCCGACAGCATGCCGGCGCTCGCCGCCGGGCTCGGTATCGATGCCGCCGGGTTGGCGGCCACCATCGCCGACTACAACCGGTCGGTCTACGCCGGACGCGATCCCTTCGGCCGCAGGCACCTGCCTTGCCCGATCGGCGAACCGCCTTTCTACGGCGTGCGTCACTTCGGCACGACCGTCGTCGGCTTCGCCGGGATTAAAGTCGATCGTCAATTTCGCGTCATCGACAAGTACGAGCGGCCGATTCCCAATCTGTACGCGGCCGGCGAGATCCTCGGTCTGGGTCTGTTGTCCGGCAATTGCTACGTGGGCGGCATGAGCGTCACGCCTGCCATGACGTTTGGCCGCCTGCTCGGACAGCGCCTGTTGCGCTGGCCGGCCTTGCAGGCGTCGGCCGAGTAACGCAAACCATCTGAGAGGCAAGCCATGGCGCAAGCAATGCCGAGGCAACGGCCGCCCGCCGGAACCTACGTTGTCGAGGGGGGTTGGATCCTGGCCTATGAGGGAGGAAGCCACCGCCTCCTCCGCGATGGCTCGATGTTGATTGAGGGTGACCGCATCGCCGAGGTTCGCCCAGGCCGGTTCGAGGGCGACCTGCCGCGTCTGTCCGTCCCCCATCATCTCGTCTTGCCCGGTTTCATCAACGGGCATACCCACGTCGCGACGGGGACGCCGACGCGCGGGATCATCGAGGGCGGCCGGGGCTATGGTCGACCGATCGAGATCGTCGATCAGTTGAGCGACGACGATCTCGACGATCTGACGGCTTTCAATCTGGCCGAGATTCTCAAGTCGGGCTGTACCACACAGATTGAAATGAGCTTGAGCCTACGCCAAGCCGAGTCCTACGTGCGCATCGCGTCAAAGTGGGGCTGCCGCGGGTACCCCGGCGGCATGATCCCGAGCACGCTGCGGCTTGACGCGATTTGGTTCCGGCGCGAGGACAAGGCGCTGTTTGAATCGGTGCCCGGCACGTTGGCGGAGGTCGCCGCCAATCTCGAGTTTGCGCGCCGCTATCGCAATGCGGAGAACGGGCGCATCCGCCCGATGATGTCGCCGCACGCCACCGATACCCACACCGAGGAGACGATGGGAGCCATCGTCAAGGCGGCGCGCGAATTGGGCACCGGTATCCACATTCACTTGTCCCAGCGGGCGACTGAAACGGCGGCGGTTCGTCGCCTGTGGGGCGGCCGCTCGCCGGCGCAATGGCTGGAGAAATTGGGTGCCATGGATGGGCCACTGTTCGGGGCCCACATGATGGCGCTCGACTGGCGAACGGACCCGGAGATCCTGATCCGGCACGGCGCCGTCTACGCCCATTGCCCTTCGGCCGGTGGCGCCGGTGGCGCGTCGCAGCCCTATCCCGAGGCGCTTGGCGCTGGGATTCCCACGACCGTCGCAATCGATACGCACTCGAACGACTTTATCGAGAATCTCAAGCTTGCCGTCATCGGCGGCAAGGCGAGGGCCAAATTGATCGCCGACCGGTCCCCGGTGCCGGTGAAGAGTCCGACTATCTGGACCGCAGTCGAGGGCGCCACTCTGGTCGCGGCCAAGGGCCTGGGCCGCGACGACCTCGGTCGCCTGGCGGCGGGGGCCAAGGCCGATTTTTCGACGGTGGATGTCTCCGGCTTTCTCTTTGGCGCGGGCGCGGCGCCGCCCGAGCCGCTCAACAATCTGCTCTACTGTAACGGGACCGCCGTGAAGAACGTCGCCACCGACGGCCGCTTTCAGGTTTTCGACGGCCGCCTGACCGTCGCCGACGAAGCGGAAGTGTTCGCCCGCGGCGCGGCGGTCGTGACCAAGGTATGGACTAGGCTCGAGGCGGAAAAATGGTTTACGCCGACCCCGCGCTGAGCGAGGACCCACCGCTACAGCAGGTGCTGCGCCAATCCCTGCGCGACCCACGTTTCCTGTGGGCCATCGGGGCCTTCGGAGCGATTGCCGAGTTTGCTCGCGATACAGACGAGCCGCTCATCGTGGACGCGGTTGACGACGGCAGGCTCGCCACCGAGCGGGGGGCGCTGGTGCTCGATCTTGCCGAATTGCAGACGGTTCCCGTCGCCTACGAAATGCCGAGCGCACGCCCCGACGTCTGGCTGCACGGTCTGGCGCTCTGTTTGCCCGGCGCCGCGGCTGCCATGCCGGCGGGCCGGGTCCTGACCGAACTCGGGCCCGATACGGCCGCTGTTCGCGCCGAGCATCGCCGCCATGTGCTGTTCGATCTTGGCACCGGTGCGCCGCAGGTCGAGGCCTGCATCCGGACCGGGGACCCTCGGCTCCTCGAAGTGCTACGTAGGCACGGCGGCGAGGACATTATTTTTGCTCCGTCGCCGGCGATGGCCGCCATTCAGGCCGCCAATCCCCATCGGGTGTTTCGTTCCCGGCTGGGCCGGATCGAAGTCTACCAGCGCATCGGTTCCCGCCAGATGAACCCGCCGACGCCCGAGGGGCCGCACACGCACGTGCTTCCCAAACTCCTGGCGTCGCGACGCAGCCATCCGGCCAATCAGCCGTTGCCGCGCGGTCTGGTCCCATGCGCCTATTGTTTTCCGCCCAATCCCGTCTTCGACACCCTCGGCAACCGTCGTTCGTTCGACCGCGAGGCATTCGATGCATTCGCCGATCTCTATCGGCAATGGGCGGACCCGACCTTGGCGGCGGTGAAGCACCGAATCAGGCAGGCGATCGCCGGACAGTGCCCGCCCGGCAGCGTTGGCGCCCATGGCCGTGACGAACGCCAGACCGCGAAGGTGGCGCTTCGTCAATTAGGGGCGCTCGGTTGGCCGGCGGTGGAGCTCGCCCCGTGGCGGCGTGCCTTCGATCCGCCCAGGCGCAAACCCGCTCGCGGCGATGCCCACTGACCTGATTGCCGACGTTTCCGCCAACATCATCACCGGGTTTCTTGGCGCCGGAAAGACGACGGCCATTCGCGGTCTGCTGGCGCGCCGTCCGCGCGACCAGCGCTGGGCCGTCTTGGTCATCCGGGCGGTCTGTTCGACCATCTTCGCGCGATGGGATCGGTGCTCGATCTTCGCGCGACACTGTGCCTGGTCGACCCGACGAGCCTCGACGATGCCAGGATCGCCCAATCGCCGACTTTCCGCGACCAGGCGCACCTCGCCGATGTCATCGTCGTCACCAAGGCCGACCGGGTGTCGCCGGGAGCTCTTGTACGCGTGGATGACTGGGCGCGCGGCTTGTTTCCGGCGAAGACGCGGGTGGTCCATTCACCGTCTGGCGACATTCCCGCCGCGCTGCTCGACCTCGGGCTCACCGATCCGCGTTCACCGCTGTTTCCCGACGAACACCGCCACTCCGACGATGATCCAGCCGCCGTCACGACGCCAGTTTCGGTTGTCTCCGGGGCGCGGCGTTGGTCGCGCGCCGAGCTTGGCGTCACGGCGGTTGGCTGGACGTTCGCGGCGACGACGGTCTTCCGGCAACGCGACATTCTATCGCTGGTCGAGGTCTGGGCTCGGCAAGGCTCGCAGCGACGACTCAAAGGGGTGCTCCACTGCGATCGCGGTTGGTGCTTCGTCCAGGCCGATTCAGGGCAGAGCACGGTGGAACCGACCGCCTATCGGCGCGACAGCCGGATCGAAATGCTTCTTCCCAGCGCCGAGGCACCCGCCGACTGGCAAAGCCAGGATCTTGCCCTGGCCGCTTGCCGCGACACTGAACGTTCCTGAGATTTATTGCCCCCACCCGTTCGCTCAGTCATAGTTGCCGCGACGGTTCCCCGACTTAGGGGATCAAAAGGGAACACGGTGCGGCTCGCTCGAGCCCAGTCCGTGGCTGTCCCCGCAACTGTAGGCGGCGAGCCCCATCCACAATCGTCACTGGTGAAAACCGGGAAGACAGGATGAGGGCGGCGACCCGCTAGCCAGGAGACCTGCCGTCACACGTCACCCATCCGTCGGTCGGGGTGTGCTGGTGGTACGGATTTTCCGTAGCGGTGACGACCGTCGTGTGTGGTCGCCGTAGGAGTCCGCGGGGTGTCGAACTCTCGTCTCTTGCCGTTGCAAATCCTGGTCGGACCGCGCGTCCTTCCGGCGACATGCACGACGTTTCCCAGCAGCGTTCAGCAAAGGAAATGTCGTCATGAGTCCTTTTCGTCTTGTCTTGCTCAGCAGTGCCGCGGTCGGCTTCAGCGTCGGTGCGAGCGCCCAGATCGTTCTGCCCGACACGGTGGTGACCGCCACCCGCCTCGTCACGCGGATCGAACAGATCGCCAGTTCCATCACCGTCATCACCGCCACTGACATGGAGGCCCGCCAGCAACGAACGATCGCCGACGCCCTGACCGGCGTCCCCGGCCTGCACGTCGTTCAATCGGGTGGCATCGGCCGCCAGACCTCCGTTTTCGCCCGCGGTACCAACTCGAACCACACCCTGGTCCTCATCGACGGAATCGAGGTCTCGGACGCCAGCACGCCCAACGGCGCTTTCGACTACGGCCACCTGACGACGGCGGCCATCGACCGCATCGAGATCCTGCGCGGGCCGCAGGGCACGCTCTATGGGTCGGATGCCATCGGCGGGGTGGTCAACATCATCACCAAGCAGGGCAAGAAGGGCATGCGCCCCACTGCCATGGCGGAGACCGGATCGTTCGGAACGATTGCCGGATCGGCGCAGGCCGGCGGCGGCTATGGTCGCATCACCTATTTCGGCTCGCTCGCTAGCCTCAGCACCAATGGTCAATCGATCACGCCGGCCCGTATCCGGGCGTTGAAAGCCGGTGCCAAGGAGGAAGACGACGCCTACGCCAATACCTCGGGCAGCGGGCGGATCGGGGTTGATCTCGGTGAAGATCGGCGGCTCAACCTCGTCGGCTACCACATCTGGGCGATGGCCGACACCGATCAGCCGATCGAGGACCCGAACGCCAGTGCCCGGACCCAGCAATGGTTTGGCCGCGCCGAGTTGAGCGGCGGTTTCTTCGACGGCAAGCTCTCTTCGGCCCTAGGCTTCGGCTACACCCGCCACGACCGCGATACGCGTAATCTCGCCGACGGCCTCGCCAACACCGTGCAGCGATCGAACGACGGTTCCAGCCGAACCAAGATCGACCTCAAGAACGACGTCTACCTGTTCCGCGACCATGTCGTCACCGTGGGCCTCGAGACCGAAAAGGAAAAGCTGGCCGACCGCCAGGTGTCGAACTTCAGCGGCTTCATCATCCAGGGAAACTCGGACGTCGACGTGCGCGACAACGCGCTCTACCTGCAGGATCAGATCCAGATCAGCCCGGATCTGTTCGCCGCTATCGGCGGCCGGGTCGACGATCACAAGGCGTTCGGGCGCGAGTTCACCTATCGCATCGCCCCGGCCTACCTGCTGCGCGACTGGGGGTCCAAACTGAAGGCGAGTTACGGGACCGGGTTTCGCGCGCCCGCCCTCTTCGAGCGGTTCGGCTTCACCGCCAACAGCAGCGGCGGCACCTTCCGCGGCAATGCCAATCTGCTGCCCGAGCGCAGCGAAGGCTGGGAGGCGGGCTTCGAACAAGACCTGTCGGGAGGCAAGTTCACCTTCGGCTCGGTCTATTTCCACAATGATGTTGAAAATCTCATCGAGACGGTGTTCACCTTTCCCAATTCGGCCAGCCGCAACGTCCGCAACGCCGAACTCTGGGGCTTTGAGTCCTTCATCCGCTGGTCGCTGACGACCGACGTTGACCTCCGTCTCGACCACACCTTCACCCGCGCCGAGAATGCAGCAACGGGGGACGATCTGTTGCGGCGCCCGCGGCACAAGGTCGATGCCGACCTGCGCTACCGCGCGAACGACCGACTGAGCCTTTCCCTCACGACGCTGTTCATCGGGCAAGGTCGCGACATCAGTGGCAATCCGAACGCCGCGACCCAGCCAATCTACAAGGGCAGCCATACGCTGTTCGGCTTAGCGGCCGCGCAGGCAATCACCCCCGACGTCAAGGTGTTCGGACGCGTCGACAATCTGCTCGACCGGACCTACGAGACGGCAGACGGCCTCCACGGCTATAGCCGTGGTGTCTTCCTTGGCTTGGGGGCGACGTTCTAGCCATGGGGCCGCATCGGCGCTTGCTGGCAATGCTGGCTGTTGGGGTGGCGATCGGCTGCCCCGCATTGGCCGGCCTTGCGGTAGCTGCGGGCGCCGACACCAAGCCGCAACGCGTCGTGTCGATGAACTTGTGCACCGACCAGTTGGTGATGCTGCTTGCCGACCGGTCGGTGATCAAGTCGCTCTACCGGACGTCGACGGATCCCGCTTTCTCCTACGTCGCCGACAACATTGCCGGTATTCCCCTCAATCGCGGGGCGGCCGAAGGGGTGCTGGCGTTCCGGCCCGATGTGGTCATCGCCGGAACCTATACGACGCGGGCGACGGTCGCCCTGTTGCGGCGGTTGGGGACGCGCGTGATCGAATTGCCGATCGCCGAGTCGTTCGCCGAGATCCGCAGTCAGCTCGCGCAACTGGGCCAGGCACTGGGCGAAGACGAACGCGCCGGGGCGATCGTTGCCGACATGGACCGCCGGTTGGCGGCGGTGCGCGCGTCCGCGCCACCGCGCAGCGCCATCCTGCTCGGCCCCAATTTGTTCAGCAACGGCCGGGGCTCCCTGATGGATGAAGTGTTCCGTCTTGCCGGCCTGCGCAACGTCGCCGCCGATCTCGGGCTGATGGGCTATGGACGGCTCGACCTCGAACGGATCGTTGCCGCCGCTCCGGAGGTGCTGGTCATCCCGGCCGGGGTGCGCGCCCATCCATCCTTGGCGGCGAGCCTGTTGCGGCATCCGGCGCTGCGCCGCCTCGGACGGGACGGCACGGTCGTCAATCTTCCGTCGGCGCTGTGGACCTGCGCCGGGCCGTTCACGGTCGAGGCGGTCGAACAACTTGCCGGAGTCGGGTCGTGACGGACGCGCCCGCGCCGGCCGTCGACCTGCGCGCCCGTGATGGGGCCTTGCTGGCGGGGCTCGCGGCGCTGGTCGTGGTGCTGTTCGTCGTCTCGTTGCGCCAGGGCACGTCCGGCCCATCGCTGCTCGCCTCGGTGGCCGCGCTGTTTTCGGAGGAAAGCTCCATCGAAGCACTGATCCTGCGGGAAATCCGCTTGCCGCGGGCCATTCTGGCGGTGCTAGCGGGCGCCGCGCTCGGCCTGGCTGGCGCCGCCTTGCAGGGCCTGCTGCGCAATCCGCTCGCCGATCCGGGCGTGCTCGGCGTCTCGGCGACGGCCGGGCTGGGCTCGGTCATCGCTCTCTATTTCGGACTGGCGCAGGTGTCCGCCCTGGCGCTGTCGGTGGGCGGCATGTTGGGAGCCCTGCTCAGCGTCATTTTCCTGGCGCTGCTGGCAGGCCGCGACGCCAGCGTGACGACACTCGTTCTTGCCGGCGTCGCCATCAACACCATGGCGACCGCCATCACGGCGCTTGCCCTCAATCTAGCGCCAAGTCAGTACGCGGCGTTGGAGATCGTCTTCTGGCTCCTGGGCTCATTGGCCGATCGCAGTTTCGACCATATCGTCGGCGCCCTGCCGTTGCTACTCGGCGGTTGGCTGCTCTTGGTGGGAACGGGCCGCGGGCTGGACGCGCTGACGCTGGGCGAGGATGCCGCCCAGTCGCTTGGGATCAACTTGCCGCTGCTGCGTTGGCGCATCGTCGTCGGCGTCGCGCTTTCCGTCGGGGCCATCGTGTCGGTTACCGGCGGCATTGGGTTCGTTGGTCTGGTGGTTCCGCATCTGTTGCGCCCATTGATCGGCCATGAGCCGCGTCGCCTCTTGCGCAGCAGTGCATTGGCGGGAGCGGCCCTGCTGCTGGCCGGCGATGTAATCAGCCGGCAGATCCCGACCGATCAGCCGCTGCAGATCGGTGTTGTGACCGCGTTAGTTGGCGCCCCGTTCTTTTTGTACCTGATCATCGCCACCCGTCGGGTGGTGCCGTGACGTTGCTGGCGGCAACGGATCTCGCGGTCAGCCTGGGGGGCCGCGTCGTGCTCGACGGGGTGACGCTGAGCCTCAAACAGGGCGAGCTGCTCGGCGTGGTCGGTCCGAACGGGGCGGGTAAAACCACCTTGTTGCGCGCCCTCGCCGGGCTAATCGACCTTGACCGCGGTCGCATCGACCTCGAGGGAAGCCCCTTCACTGCCATGGCCCGGGCCGAGCGTGGGCGTCGGATCGCCTATGTACCGTCGGCCAACGTCACCCACTGGCCGCTCGTGGTGGAACGCGTCGTGGCGCTCGGACGCCTGCCGCACCTGTCGCCGTGGTCGCGCCCGACCGCGGTCGATACCGCGGCAGTGGCGCGGGCCATCCGGGCGGCGGGAATTGAGCATCTGGTCGGCCGCCCGGTGACCGCCTTGTCCTCGGGCGAACGGGCGCGCGTGCTCATCGCCCGGGCGCTGGCGACCGAGGCCCGCCTCTTTTTCGCCGACGAACCGGTCGCCGCCCTCGACCCGCACCACCAGTTGCGGGTCCTCGACCTGTTGGTCGAGCGTTGCCGCGCCGGTGCCGGCGCCATGATCGTGCTGCACGATCTCTCGCTGGCCGGGCGCTATTGCGATCGATTGTTGGTTCTCGATCGCGGTCGCATGGTCGCCATGGGACCGGCGCGCGTCGTCTTGACCGCCGACCTTCTGGCCGACGTGTATGGCATCGTCGCCACGCAGAGCCCAGTCGACAAACCCTACTACCTCGTCCCGCTCCGGCGCGTGCCGACCGGTCAGGAGCGGACGGCATGATTCGCCCGGCGGCGGTCTTGGGATCGGTCCTCGCCCATGCCCTGGCGGTTGGCGCCGTCGTGGTTGGCACGCTTGACGAGCGAGCTCCTGCTTCCCCCATCGTCGTGGTCGAACTGACCATCGACGTGAGCCGCGACCAGCTGGACTCCTTGGCGGCTGCCCCGACGATCCCAGCGGCTGCGGCGGCACCGGCCACACTTTCGGGTGGGCCCGCGGCAGCGCCGATGCCGGCAAAGGGAACCGTTCCCGACTCCGTGCCGCCGCGACGCCCTCGCCCCGCCGCCCCACGCCCGACCACGGCGTCGATCATCGCCCTGCCGGCGTCGGGCGACCCCGGGGTGAACCCAAGCCCACCGGTTGCCGACCCGAGCGACCATCGGTTGGCCGATGTCCCCGCCAGCGGCGAGGACCAGGCGCCGGTGGCCCCGCCGGCCGCACCGCGCGGGGCGGCCGCGGTTGCTACGCTGACGCCCCTGCCGCTCGTCGAGGAGGACAGGCGGGCCGCGCCGTTGCGCGGCGGGCCCCACGGTGACAACCGCCCACCCAGCTACCCCCTGGCGGCCCGGCTCCGCAGCATCGAAGGCCGCGTCGTGTTGCGCGTCGGCGTCACCGCCGATGGCAGCGCCATGACGGTGGCGGTGACGGAGTCGAGCGGTTGGTCGTTGCTCGATGCCGCCGCGCGCGAGGCGGTCCAGCGGTGGCGCTTCGAGCCGGCCCGCCGCCGGGGCACGCCGGTTGCCGACGAGATCGACGTCCCGGTCACATTCCGCCTGACGGACGATAGCGCCAGCCGCTAGGCTTCGACCGGTCGGTTCACGGGAGAAAACCGCGATGGCGAGCCAGTCCTATCCGCGCGATCTGATCGGCTACGGGCCCAATCCGCCCGACGCTCGCTGGCCGAAAGGCGCCCGGCTGGCGCTCAATTTCGTCCTCAACTACGAGGAAGGATCGGCATATTCGATCCTCGACGGCGATCCGGCCGCCGAAACCTATATCGGCGAGGTTCCGGTCGCCTCGGTCGGCGCCGGCAAACGCGATTACGTGACCGAGTCGCTTTACGAGTATGGCAGCCGCGTTGGATTTTGGCGGCTCCTGCATCTTTTTCGCGAGCGCGGCGTGACGATGACGGTGTTCGGCTGCGCGCTGGCGCTGGAGCGGAACCCGTTGGTGGCCCGCGCCATTCGCGAGGCCGGGTACGACGTCTGCAGTCACGGCTGGCGCTGGATCAGCCACCACCTGCTTAGTGAAGCGGAAGAACGCGAGCACATCCGCCGACCGTCGCCTCATCCGCCACGACGGTCGGCGAGCGGCCGATCGGCTGGTATTGCCGCTATTCGCCGAGCAGAAACACCCGCCGCCTCCTCGTCGAGGAAGGCGGCTTCCTCTACGACTCCGATTCCTATGCCGACGATCTTCCCTACTGGACGACGGTTGGCGGCAAATCCCACCTCGTCGTCCCTTACACCTTCACCAACAACGACGCCAAGTTCACGGCGCCGCCCGGTTTTGGCACTGCCGCCGATTTCTTCACCTATCTCCGGGACGCGTTCGACGTCTATTACCGCGAGGGCGCGCGCATCCCGCGCATGATGTCCGTCGGCCTGCATGCGCGCTTCGCCGGTCATCCCGGCCGGTTCGTTGGATTGGAGCGTTTTCTCGACTATGTCCTCGGCTTCGAGGACGTGTGGATTTGCCGCCGTGCCGACATCGCCCGGCACTGGATCGCCCACCATCCGCCGCCGGGATGACTAGTAGCGCTGACGTAGTCGCTGCGGCTGGCCGTACAGGCGCAGCGAGGGCGGCAGCACGACACGATGCGGCGGATCGAACGAATAGGGTTCATCGAGGTCGAAATAGTCGACCGTCAGTGAACCGCCCTTGGTGCGGCTGAGCACGATGGCGCCGGTTTTGGAGCCGTAAGGGCCGTGCAGGATCTCGGGCGGTCGCCAGAAATAGGCGCCCGCCACCATGAAGCCGTAGTTGCCGGGCAGTTCGCCGGCGATGATGTAGCACTCCTGTACCACCGGGTGGCTTTCGACCTTCTTCTCTCGGTAGGACGGCAGGATGCCCATGATCCAGGTCTGATCGTGGGTCACCGGATCGCTGCGCAGCAACTTCTTGCGCGAACCCGACGCGGCGATCTCCGGGCTGTTGACGCCGCGGTAGTCGGCATCCCAGCCTTGCTCGTAGAGGCTCTGCCATTCGATCAGCCGGCGCCCGTCGAACAGCCCTGGGGCGGCTTCGCCGGCCCGGGCGCGGGGCTCGCCCGAAAAGAACGTCAAGACGACCGCTCCGCCCGGCGACGACGCCGAGCGCCGCGCATAACCAGCGGGCCAATGGGCGTAGGCGCTGGCGGCGTAGGTGCGCCCGTTGACGACGAGCGCGCCGTCGAGAACGTAGATCTCTTCGTCGGCTTGCAGGTGCTCTGGCGTCGCCCGCGACCAGCCGGCGGGATAGCGGATGAGGACGCTCGACTCGCCGGTGTCGGGGTCGCAGCTCAGCATCTTGTGCTCGACATCGTCGCGCGCCCCGCCGTAGAGCCCCTTCTGCCAGTGCATCGCGAAGGCGTGGATGAACTCGATATGGGGTCGGGCCATGCGGTTCCTTTACCAGGCCGGCGCGGGCGGGGGCGGTTCGCGGTCGTACGACCGCAGGTCGGGGGGCAGCACCGGCGCCCACGCCGGCGCCAGATCCACCGCGGCCCGGCCGAGGTCGTCGACCCGGTAGGGACCGCCCGAGGTCCGCACCAGAAAGACGGATGGCGTCAGCGATCCCATCGGACCGAATTCGCTACCGGCCGGGCGGGACACATAGGCACCGCTCCGCATCACGCCGCGGCCCGCCAGGGCGCAATCGCCGCTCAGCAGGTAGGCCTCGATGTCGTGCGCCGCCCGCAAACGGCGCGCGTCGCGCCACAGGGCGACGAAACCGACGAGGAAGGTCTGTGCGCCGCCAATCGAATCGCGGCGCAACGGTTTGACGCGGGCGCCGGTCTTGAGTTCGGCGTCGACGGCCAGGCCTTGCGCCCCGGGCTCCCAAATGGCGAGGTAGGGGTCGATGCGGCCCTGCCACTTCGCGCGGTCGACGCGACCGCCGGCCCCCGCCACGGCCCGCGGTTCGCCGCTGAAGAACGACAGCAACACGGCACCCTGGTCGCTGGCAGCCTGGCGCCGGGTCAGGCCCGCCGGCAAATAAGCGTAGGTGTCGGGGCGATAGTGCAGCCCATCGACGTCGATCGACCCGGACAGCACGTAGAACTCCTCGTCGACCGTAAGATGTTCGGGCGTCGCCCGGTTCCAGCCGGGCGGGTACTGGACCAGCGCGGTTACGCCGCCGCCCGTTCGCGCATCGCGCGACAGCAGCCGCGAAAAAACGTCGTCGCGCCCGCTGCCCGGCAACCCCGGCGTCCACGGCATGTTCTGGACTTGAAGAAAATCGATGAGCGGTCGCGCCATACTGAGGTTCCTTGCCGCCGCGCCATCGCGTCGGATCATTCGAGTTCTTGACTCGGGAGCGTTGAATCCCCGACAGTTTCCAAGAACTGGCTGGCGATCTTAGCGCGGCCACGGGGCAGTTCAATATTTTGGGGAGGAACGACGAATGAAAGATCGATTGATCGGGCTGGCGGCGATAGCAGGGCTCGCCTTGGGCGTGACCGCGTCGGCGGGTGCCGCGGAACTTGTGTTCCTTTCCGACAATGTCCCCACCAACCTCAACGTCGACGGTCCGGGCGGCACGGTGCCGGCTTCTTACGGCGGCCAGTCCCAGATTCTCGACCCGTTGGTCGCCTATCAACCCAAGGGCGCCAATGAAGAGGGCATCACGCTGCTCGATTTCACCCAGTTCCGGGCCAAGCTTGCCGAGTCGTGGTTCTTCGATCCGGCCACCAAGACCTGGACGATAAAGCTGCGCAAGGGCGTGGTCGGCTGCGACGGACAGACGTTCACCGCCGATGACGTGCTCTATACCTACGCGCGGGGCAAGTCGGTGACCGGCGCCGCGGCGATCGTCTACTTCCTTGCCAATGTGGCGTCGGTAAAGGGTTTCACCGGGCCCACCGGGCAAATGCTGGCGGCGCGGACGGCCGCCGAAACGGCGCGGCGCGAAAACCGACCGGCGCCGAGCCCCGATCCGCGCACCCTGGGCGATGAGGTCCGCAAGATCGACGACTATACGGTGGCGATCACCCAGGACATTCCCAATCGCCTGTTCCTGCCGGTGCTGCCGATCTTCGGCATGAACATCCTCGACAAGGAAAAGATGCAGGAAAAGGCCACCGCCGACGACCCGTGGAGCCAGACCTACGCCAACGCCACGGGCGTGTTCGGGTTTGGCGCCTATTGCGTCAAGGAATGGCGCAAGGACGAAAGCATCATCCTCGAGGCCAACGAGAAGTACTACGAGGGCAAGCCCTATTTTGATCGCGTCGTGTGGCGCAAGGTGCCGACCGCTTCTAGCCGCGTCACGGCGCTGCGCACCGGTGCGGCCCACATCATCGAGAACGTCACCTTCAAGGACTATCAGTCGTTGAAAAGCGTGCGCGGCGTGAAGGCGGGTGGCACCTACGTCAACACGACGACGGTGATGCCGCTCAACTGGACGGTGAAGCCGCTCGACAACGTCAAGTTGCGCAAGGCCATCGCCCACGCGATTCCCTACGATCAGATCATCAAGGACATCTATTTCGGCGACGCCAAGAAATATGAGGGCGGCATTCCCTCGACCTATCCGGGCTTCCACCGCTCGCAGTTCCAATACGAGTACAACCCGGAAAAGGCCAAGCAGCTTCTCGCCGAAGCCGGATTTCCCGGCGGCCGCGGCCTCGAGCAGTTCCGCGATGCGTTCAAGCTGCATTTCGTGGTCGAACGTGAAGCGATCGTCGGGCCGATCGCGACCATCATCCGGACGGCGCTGCGCGAGATCGGCATTCCGGCCGAGCTTGATCCGTTGCCGCAGCAACAGTTCGGCGATCGTCAGTTGGTGAAGAAGGACCTGCCGATGGCAATCATCGACACCTCGAAGCCGATTGGCGTTGATACGGCGTATGCCGTGCAGCTCAACTTCTTGACCGTGGCCAAGGGTGGGCTCAACAACTTCATGCAGTACTCGAACCAGAAGGTTGACGATTTGTATGCCGTGGCGAAGGTCGAACTCGACGACGCCAAGCGCAACGCCACCTTGGCCCAGATTCAGGATCAGCTGATGGACGATCTCGCCTGGGTGCCGCTGGTCGAGTTCAAGCAGCAGTTCGCCTGGCGCGACGGGATCGAGGGCGTCACCGTGCACACCGACGGCAATCTGCGCTTCATCGATCTCCGCCAGCGCCGGCGGTAGCCTTCGGGTCTGGTCGGGGGCGGCCTTGGGCCGCCCCCTTTCTTGCCGCGCGACAGGGACGAGCATGCAGCACCGCACGATTCGAGGTCGCCTCGACTACGTCACCGACAACGTGGGGGTGATGGGACGCGAATGGTTCACCCATACCATTCACACCGACGGGCGGCGGACGATGCGGGCCTTGACCGAGATGGATGACGACGAGGTGCTGCGCGACGTCACCTTCTCGGTCGACCGCGACTGGAAGCCGCTCGATTGCTTCGTTCGCCTGACCATCCACGATCGGTTCCAGGGCTCGGCCTGGTTCCGGTTCACCGACGCCTACACCGAGTGCGAGAGTTTTACCGTCGACGCCGGCCGCATCAGCCAGCGCTGGCCCATGGGCGCCCGCGCGCCGATGTTCGTGAGCCACGCTGTTTCCTGCGACGCCTGGACCAATGCGTTGTTCGACAAGTCGCGCTGCGCGCAGGTGCAACGAATCGCGCCGCGGCTCGCGTCATCGCCGCTCGGCAACGGCGGCTCGGGTCCGATGATCGGCGATCGAACGACGGTGACGCCGCAGGGGTCGTGGCTCGATCTCGCATACGTCGCCGAGGAGGAGGTGACGGTGCCAGCCGGCACCTTCACCTGCAACCGCATCATTCTCAACAAAGGGCTGATTCCGCGTTTCGAGATTTGGACCCACGGGCCCGACTATCTGCCGGTGCAACTGCGCTACGATCGCCTCAAGCAATATTACGTGCTGGCCGAGTTGCAGGTGTCGGACTAGGCGCCGCCGCGCACCAACCGGCCGGGCCGTGCCCCGGTTTCTTGTCCGTCGCGCTGGACCACTTCGCCCGCCACATAAGTCGCGACGTAGCCCGCGGCGCCTTGGTTGAGGCGCAGCGCCCCCGCCGGCAGGTCGTTGGCGAAGTAGGGCTTGGCGAGCCGCAAGGCGTCGAAATCGATCAGGTTGAGATCGGCCTTCATTCCCGGGCGCACCAGCCCGCGGTCGAAGAAACCGTACAGGCAGGCGTTGTCGAACGCCTGCTTGCGGACCACCCATTCGAGCGGCAGGCGGGCGCCGCGGGCGCGGTCGCGTACCCAATGGGTCAACATGAAGGTAGGCACGCTCGCGTCGCAGATATAGGCGACATGGGCGCCGCCATCGCCGCCGCCGAGCACGGCGAGCGGATGCACCAGCAACTCGCGGATCGTTTCCATATCGCCATCGGCGTAGTTGAAGGCGGTGAAGTAGAGGACCGCGGTCCCGTCCTCGCCGAGCAGCAGGTCGTAGCCGAGCGCGGCGGGGTCGATGCCCTGGCGGCGGGCGCGCGTCGCCACGCTATTGACCGGATCGGGTTCATAGTCGAGCGGCTCACCTAGTTCGTAGGTGCCCCCCCAGCAGCGCTTCATAATGTTGTGGAAGGCGTCGTCATTGGGGTCGTGGTCGGCCAGGATGCGGGCGCGCGTCTGCGGATCGCGCAGGCGTCGCAGCCGCTCGGGCCACGGCAGGCGCTCCAACTCCTTGAACGAGGGATGGCGCGAAAATGGGTTGAGGCCCTGGAAGGTGAAGAGAAAATTGGTCGGGCGGCCGAACACCTGTGGGTAAATCCGCGCCCCTTCCAGCGCCGCGCTCTCGCAGCTGCGCAGCACATCGCGCCACACCGTCGGGTAGTCGTGGGTCTGGCCGAGCAGAAAAGTGAACGGACAACCGGTTTTCAGCGCGACCCGCCGCATCCAGGTGATTTCTTCCGGCGGCCCGCCTTCGTCGAATCCGGTCATGCCGCGAACGGTCAGTTCGAATAGGCCGTGACCCGAAGCGACGACGGTGCGCGCCAATTCTTCGAGTTCGCCTTCGCCGGCGAAGGTCCCCGGCACGTATTCGCCGTTGACGTCGAGATGGAGCAGCGAGCGCGAGGTCGAAAAGCCGACGGCGCCGGCGGCGAAGGCCTGCCGGACGATGGTGCATTGCCGGGCCACCTCGTCGGCGGTCGCCGGCTCGCCCGCGCGATCGCCCATCACATAGGCCCGCACCGGGCCGTGGGCGATCTGGGCCGCCACGTCGAGGGCGCGCGGCGTCGCCGCCACGGCGTCGAGATACTCGGCGAAGCTCTCCCATGACCAGCGAATGCCGGCCGCCAAGGCCGCGCCAGGGATGGCTTCGACTCCCTCCATCAGGCCGATCACCCAGTCGCGCCGGTCCGGCGCCGCGGGGGCGAAGCCGACGCCGCAATTGCCCATGACCAGCGTGGTGACGCCGTGCCAGATCGAGGGCGTCAGCAGCGGGTCCCAGGTGACCTGGCCGTCATAATGAGTGTGGATGTCGACCCAGCCGGGTGTGACCAGCAATCCGTCGGCGCTCACCGTTTCACGCGCCGCGCCGGAGATCTTGCCGACCTCGACGATGGTCCCGTTGGCGATGGCGACGTCGCCGGTGAAGCGCGGGCGCCCGCTGCCATCGACGATGGTGCCGCCTTTGATGAGCACGTCGAACATTGGTCGTCCCCGTTGTCCCGACGGTGGACCATAGCGGCCGGATCGCCGCGCGAGAAGCGATCTAGGTCGTGCGCACGCTTCGCACCGCCGCCTGCCAGCAGCCCCCGGCGCTCGCGCTCGTCCATCTGCGGCATGAACCGGCGGTCGCTCCGCCAGACGGCGGCGAGCGCCGGCAGACCGTCGAGGACGCCCGCGCCCATCCCGGCCACCAGGGCCGCGCCGAGCGCCGTCGTCTCGGTCACCACCGGCCGCTCGACGGTCAGGCCGGTCACGTCGGCCAGGAACTGGGCCAACCAGTTGTTGGTCGCCATGCCGCCATCGATGCGCAGCGTCGCCGGTGACAGTCCGTCCGCCCGCATCGCCGTCAGCAGATCGTTGGCCTGGTAGCAGGCGGCCTCGAGCGCGGCGCGCGCGATTACCGCGCAGTTTGTCGCGCGATTGAGGCCCACCAACGCGCCGCGTGCCGCCGGGTCCCAATAGGGCGCTCCCAGGCCGGTGAACGCCGGCACGAAATAAACGCCGCCGTTGTCCTGGCGACTGCCGGCCAGCATCTCGGTCTCGTGCGCGTCCTTGATGAGTCCGAGTTCGTCGCGCAGCCACTTGACGGCGGTGCCGACGTTGAAGGCGCTCCCCTCGATCGCGTAGCACGGCGTGCCGGCGATGCGGTAGGCGAGCGTCGTCAACAGGCGATGGTCCGACTGCAGGCGGGTGCCGCCCGTGTTGGCGAGGACGAAGCAGCCGGTGCCGAAGGTGGCCTTGACCATGCCAGGCGACAGGCAGGCCTGGCCGACCAATGCCGCATGCTGGTCGCCAAGGACGCCGCGAATGGGAATGGCGCGGCCGAGGATCGCCGGTTCGGTCAGCCCATAGTCGGCGGCGCCGTCGTGCACGGCCGGCAGCAGGGCGCGCGGTACGCCGAACAGGCGGCACAGGTCCGCACTCCATTCTTGCGTGGTGATATCGAACAGCAGGGTGCGCGCGGCGTTGGTGGCATCGGTGGCGTGGACGCGGCCGCCGGTGAGGCGCCAGATCAGGAACGAATCGATCGTGCCCGCCGCCAGGTCGCCGCGCTCGGCCTTCGCCCGGGCGCCATCGAGGTTGTCGAGCAGCCAGGCGATCTTGGTGGCCGAGAAATAGGAATCGAGCAGCAATCCGGTGCGGGCCTGGACCAAGGGTTCGTGGCCGGCTTGGCGCAGGCGTTTGCACAGATCGGCGCCGCGCCGGTCCTGCCAGACGATGGCCGGAGCGATTGGACGACCGCTCACTCGATCCCAGATCACCGTCGTTTTGCGCTGGTTGGTGATGCCGAGCGCCGCGACTGGCCGGCTGTCGGCGTGGGCGAGGACGTCGCGGCAGGTGCCGACGGTATCTTGCCAGATGCGCTCGGCATCGTGCTCGACCCAGCCGTTGCGCGGGTAGGACTGCGGCAATTCGCGTTGCGCCGTGTCGACGAGGTGGCCGTCAGCCATGAACAGGACGGCCCGGCTGCTGGTCGTTTCCTGATCGATGGCAAGCAGCGGCGGCGGGTTCATGCCGGTGGCGAGGGAAGGTCGGCCGGCGACTGGGCGGCGCCCGGTCGCGACGGCGGGTTGGGGGCTCTTGGGGAGG
>SHVP01000016.1 GCA_009694165.1 Alphaproteobacteria bacterium | reverse complement strand
GCCGAGCTCGACGTAGCGGTGGGCGATCTAGGCTTCAAGGCCGTGGTCTTGCAAGGCGGCGTGGGCGCCCAATCGCCGAAGGCGGCAAGGGCGGTCGCTTCGTCAACAGCTACTACATCGACTACCTGGCGATGGACTCCGAGTACGACTACGACCCGGTGTGGCGGCGCTGTCTCGAGCTCGGCGTTGCGCCGACGACGCACTCGGGTTCGCAAGGACTACCCAATCGTACGTCGCCGACCAGCTTCGTGTTCAACCACGTCGGGCACTTCGCCGCCCACCACGAGGGCATGTGCAAGGCGCTGTTCCTCGGCGGAGTCACCAAACGCTTTCCCGACCTCCGGTTTTCCTTTCTCGAGGGCGGCGTCGGCTGGGCAGTGAGTCTGTACAATCAACTGTTCGAGCACTGGGAGAAGCGCAACATCGTCGCGATGCTCGAGAACCTCGATCCTGCGCTGGTCGACCGCGCGCTATTGGTCCATCTCTTCGAACGACATGGCGACGCGCCGCACAAGGCCAAGACCGAGGCGGTGCGCCAGGGCGACGGCGCCTTCTGGAGCCAATGGCGGGAAGATCCGCGCGAACTCGACGAGTTTCGCGCGTCCGGCGTCAAGACCAAGCGCGACATCCATGACCTGTTCGTGCCGCGTTTCTTCTTTGGCTGCGAAGCGGACGACCGCATGATCAGCACCGCCTTCGACACCAAACTCAATCGGTTTGGCGCCAAGCTCAACGCGATCTTTTCGTCGGACATCGGACATTGGGACGTGATCGACGCCACCGACTGCCTGGCCGAAGCCTACGAGGCGGTCGAGGAGGAGCGCCTGACCGCCGACGACTTTCGTGCCTTCGCCTTCGCCAATGCGGTGCGGCTGCACGGCGGTGCCAATCCGCGCTTCTTCGAGGGAACGGTGTTGGCCGATGCGGCCAGGAAACTGTTGCGCGAGCAGCAGCGCCCGGCCGCCGCCGAGTAGGACCGGTCAGCGGCCCGGCGTGCCGGAGCCGCCCTCACAGGCAAGCGGGAAAGTCAGGGCGAACGGCCGGCGGACGAAGGCCGGATCGTCCGCCCAGTCGCTGGGGTAGGACGCCGCCGGATCGAAACAGGTTACCCGGCCGGGGCCGGCGAGCCACTGCGCGTGCGGATTGATGTATTAGTCGACCACCCCCGCCTGCACCAACTTCGACCCGAACAGAATGGCGGCAAACCCTTTGGCCTCGAGGTCGCCCGCCTCGCCCACGACTTGGCCGCGACGAACCCGGGCGCCGTCCGCCACGCTCGGGCTGCGTAAACCACGGTAGACGGTGCGCACGATGTTCGGCTGGTCGAGAAAGGGCGCCGGATGATCGATCTCGACCGTCCCCCCGAAGCGGGGATCGGTGTCGGCGCGGGCCACCGTACCATCGGCCGCCGCCAGCACCGGCCGGTCCGCGGGCGCAACGATGCCGAGTTCCGGCGAGGACCGCGGCAACGGACCGAACCTGGCCGTCATCTCGGCGGTCGGCGGTTGGCCGAAGTCGATCAGGAGTGGCGACGCACCGACGGGGAGGGTCGGCACAATCTTTCGACCGAGAAAGTGCTCGCCGCTCAGGACTTCTTGCACCACTTGCTTGGCGATCGGCTTGAGATCGGATCGGTACATCCCGACCTTTAGCCGCGGGTCGTACAGCGCCCGCAGGACGGTCACGTCCCATTCGCTGGGAGCGGTGAGGCCCCGCTGCACACCGGAGTCGATCAACATGATCGAGGGTACACCAACGATGCTCGACGCGCGGCCGGGAAGCCCGAGCGCGTGCAGCAACTCGTGGTCGAAGCATTGGCGTACGCGCTGGTCGAGCGAGCCGGCGCTGCCGCCGGTCGCTAAGACGGTATAGACGCGCACCTGCTGTGCGTTGGCGACGCAGATGGCGTCGGTGATGAAATTGGGGGAAAAGCGTCCCTGCAACGGCTCGGCGGTGAACTCGACGACCAGGTTGGCGCCCGTTCGCCCGGCGCTGGCCGGCAGGATCGTGACCGGCAGGCCAGTGTTCGGCCAAATGACCTGCTCAAGGCGATCAACGACATAGGCGCGCAGCCCATCGTTGAGCGCCCGCGCGGTGTCGACAAGGGCAACGACCACGGCGCCGCGCTTGACCAGGCGCGATGCGGGCGACGGCAGGGCCAATACCTCAAGGTGTTCGGCCGTGCGATCGGCATTCCCGACGCCGGGCGTTGCGCAGCCGCCGAGCAACCAGAGGGCGACGAGGGCCGCCCATGGGGGCGATCGAAGACGACAACGGCGCGGCGGCTCCTGCACGAGTGTCCCCTCGCTATTTACGGGCATTAGGCAACGATTGTGCCCGCCGTGCAATTGACAACGCATGGGATGAGCTTCATATGTCAAAAAGGTCCCAATCCCGACTACCGCCGGAACCAGATGCCCTCGCCCCAAAACGTGCCCCTTTCGTTGTCCGACAGCGCCGCCAAGCGGATCGCGCTGATCAAGGAACAAGAAAACCGGCCCGCCGCCATGTTGCGGGTGACGGTTTCGTCGGGCGGCTGTTCGGGCTTCCAATACGGCTTCGTCTTCGACGAGACGACGACGCCCGATGACATCATCATCGAAAAAGACGGTGTCCGTGTGGTCACCGACAACATGTCCTTGTTGTATTTGGCTGGGTCGCAAATCGACTTCACCGAGGACATGATGGGCGCCGCCTTCGCCATCAAGAACCCGAACGCCACGTCGTCGTGTTCGTGCGGCAGTTCGTTTACCGTCGGCTGACCCGAGCGCTCTTTCCGCTCCCTTCCGCCCGCTGCTTTCGCTAAGGTGCGCGGCGCCAGATCGGCGCAACCGTCGTTGCGTCGCCGCCCGGCGCCGGAGACCCGTTGCCCGTGTTGAAAGTCGCGACCTGGAACGTCAATTCGATCAAGGTGCGCGTCGGCCACCTGCTCGACTACCTGCGCCAAGCCGCACCCGACGTCGTCCTGCTGCAGGAAACGAAAATAGGCGACGATCAGTTTCCGGCGCTCGAAATAGAGAGCCTCGACTACCGCATCCATACATACGGCCAGCGCACCTATAACGGCGTGGCCATTCTGTCGAAGCGACCACTGACCGCTGTCGTCAAGGGCCTGCCGGGATTTGCCGACGAGCAGGCGCGCTACCTCGAAGCGACCATCGCCGATATCCGCATCGCAACTCTCTACCTGCCGAACGGAAATCCGATCGACTCGGACAAATTCGCCTACAAGCTCGCGTGGATGCGGGCCTTCCGCGACCACGTCGGCGCATTGCTGCGCGAGGATCAGCCATTCTTGTTAGGCGGCGACTACAACCTCTGCCCGCAAGACATCGACGCCTACGACGCGCGCGCCTTCGTCGATGACGCCGTCTGCCGGCCGGAAGCCCGCGCCCTGTTTCGCGAGGTGCTGCACATGGGGGTGACCGAGGCGTTCCGCGCCCTCAATCCCGATCTGACCCAGGCGTACAGCTATTATGACTACCAAGGCGGCGCCTGGGAAAAGGGGCGCGGCATCCGCATCGATCACCTGCTGTTGTCGCCCACGGTGGCCGATCGGCTGACGCGCGTCGGCATCGACCGCGCCCTGCGCGGGCTCAAGCAACCCTCAGACCACGTTCCCGTCTGGTGCGAGATCGAGGAGTGACCGCGCACTATTCATCTCCCCTGACCCCGCGGCTGTTCCGCCCCAACGCTCACCTCGTCGTACTCCTGTACCGCCTGAACCGCACCTAGTGGCGACGGTTGTCCTTGTCGGCGGCGATACGCAGGATCGCAGTCGGCTCGATCGTGTCGGAGTGGCGGCCGAAATCCCAGGCGCCGCCGGACAGTTCGTCCAGGAACTGCCGGCATCGCCTCCGCTCCTCGCCACGCCATTCCGCCAGCATCCCCTGGACCCGACCTTTGGCCTCGTCCTCGATCGCCCCTCGTCCACGACTGGCGCCGCTGTCCTCCAGCACCTTGACCACCGTCTGCACCACCTGCTCGTTGCGGTCGTTCCACCCGTCGATGACCGTCTTCCACGACGCCTCCGACTCGTAGGCCTGATGGTCGCGGGCACAGGTTTGCGGCAGGGTCACGGCCGTCAACCCGAGCACCAACATCGAACGCGCCGCGTCGACGTCAGCCTGGGAATAGGTGCGCAGGTCGAACGGGCTGGTAACCGGGCGATTGCCGGTCTGCATCTGCCAGATGAACAGCCCCGCAATCAGGACGAGAAAAAACCACCAGTTGCGCCGCGGCATCCCGAAGCGGCGCCCCGGCGGACGCTGCGGTGGCGCCGCCGGCGGGTTCACCGGGCGAATCCGAAGCGCCGCGAACGACCCTGCGAGCGGGGAAAGGCACGCACGAAGTAGCGCAAGGCCGGGCTTGCACCGATCCAATTGACGCCGTCTTCGGTCGTGGCGAAGGCCTGGCGCATCTGGCTCAGCACCTCGTGGTGGCGAACCCGCGAGGCAAAATAGGCAATGACGGACTCCCCCGGCTCGAGGTGGCGCGGCCAACCGCCGCGGTCATGCAACAGCGGTTCACGCATAGTGATGCGCAGACAGCCAAATCGCCCCATTAGTCCGATCTCGACCACCACCACCGGTTCGATCCCGGCATTGACGATCATCAGGCAGAGGCCCGACCGCTCCAGCGCCTGACCGGGAACGCGACTGACGTCCGCCGGATTGTCGCCGAGCGCCAGCGCCTCGGCGCCCACCGGCACCGCCAATTTGGGAACCACCTGAACGCGAACCCGTCGCTGGAATGGTCGCATCACGACGCGCGCCCCTTGACCTTCTTTCCGCGCCGCCGCTAGAGGTCGGCGTAGACGTGGGTCTCGGCCTGGGCGCCGGGATGCGTCACCGCCCCCTTCTCGGCGTCGCCGACCGTGACCGCATACTTGTAGAGCGCCCCCGACTGGTAGTTGGTCCGGCGCGGTTTCCACGCCTTGCGCCGCTCGGCCAGTTCCGCGTCGGAGACATCGACGCTGAGCGTCCCGTTGTCGGCGTCGATGCGGATCACATCGCCGTCGCGCAGCAGCGCGATCGGTCCGCCGACCGCTGCTTCCGGACCGACATGGCCGATGCAGAACCCGCGCGTCGCGCCCGAGAAACGACCGTCGGTGATGAGCGCCACCTTCTCGCCCATGCCCTGGCCGTAGATGGCGGCCGTCGTCGACAACATCTCGCGCATGCCGGGACCGCCGCGCGGTCCTTCATAGCGGATGACAAGAACGTCGCCAGCCCAGTATTTCTTCTCCTGGACCGCGGCGAAGCATGCTTCTTCCGAATCGAAGCACCGGGCCGGACCCGCAAATTGCAGCCGCTTCATGCCGGCGACCTTGACGATCGCACCCTGCGGCGAAAGGTTGCCGCGCAGGCCGACGACGCCGCCAGTGGGCGACAATGGCTGCGAAACCGGTCGGATCACGTCCTGGCCGGTCGGAAAGACCACGCTCTTGAGATTCTCGGCCACCGTCTTGCCGGTCACGGTGATGCAGTCGCCGTGCAGGAAGCCGCCGTCGAGCAGCGTCCGCATCAGGATCGGGACCCCGCCCGCCTCGTACATGTCCTTCGCGACGTAGCGGCCGCCCGGCTTGAGATCGGCGATGTAGGGCGTCCGTTTGAAAATCGCCGCCACCGCGTGAAGATCGAAATCGATCCCGCATTCATGCGCGATCGCCGGCAGATGCAGCGCGGCGTTGGTCGAGCCGCCCGACGCGGCGACCACGGTCGCGGCGTTTTCGAGGGCCTTGCGCGTGACGATATCGCGCGGACGTAGATTGAGCTGCAGCAGATTCATCACCGCGTCGCCGGAGGCTTCGGCGAATTCGTCTCGCGATTCGTAGGGCGCCGGCGCCCCCGAGGAGCCGGGCAGCGCCAGCCCGATCGCCTCGGACACGCAGGCCATGGTGTTGGCCGTAAACTGCCCGCCGCACGAGCCGGCGGACGGACAGGCCACGCCCTCCAGCTCGTACAACGACTGCAAATCGAGCTTGCCGGCCTGGTATTGACCAACCGCCTCGAACACGTCGACGACCGTCACGTCCTTGCCGCGGAACCGGCCGGGGAGGATCGAGCCACCGTAGAGGAACACCGAGGGGACGTTGAGGCGCACCATCGCCATCATCAAACCGGGCAGCGACTTGTCGCAGCCCGCGAGACCGACGAGCGCGTCGTAGCAGTGGCCGCGCATGGTAAGTTCGACCGAATCGGCGATCACTTCACGCGAAACCAGCGACGACTTCATGCCGTCGTGGCCCATGGCGAGCCCATCGGTCACAGTGATGGTGGTGAATTCGCGCGGCGTGCCGCCGCTGCGGGTGACGCCCTTCTTTGCGGCCTGGGCCTGGCGTGCCAGCGTGATGTTGCATGGCGCGGCCTCGTTCCAGGTCGTAGCCACGCCGACGAACGGCTTGTCGATGTCGGCCTGGGTGAGGCCCATCGCGTAATAGTAGGACCGGTGGGGCGCCCGCGACGGCCCGACGGTGACGTGCCGACTCGGCAATTTGGATTTGTCGAAGACTTTGGCGTCCATCGTTTCCTCCCGTTTCTTTTTGACTGGCCGACCTGTCTGACGGGGGCCTGTGGATAACTTTCCATAGCACGTTTTGGCGTAAAAAACCTAGATTGGCGGGATGCTCGAACGACCCCGATCGCGGCGGAAATGGTGGTTCTTTGCCGGTCTGGGAATCGGCGTGCCAGCGGTGGCGGCGCTCCTCTATCTGATCTGGCCGGACAGCGGCCGCGGCCGGGCCGACCCCGGCAACCCGCCGTTCGTCGCCCAGGGCCGCGAGCTCTACGCCCGCCATTGTCTCTCCTGCCATGGCCGCGATCTCGAGGGCGAACGCGACTGGCAGGCGCCCAAGGCGAGTGGTCGTCTGCCGGCGCCACCGCACGACGAGGGCGGACACACTTGGCACCACTCCGACGGCCAGTTGTTCGCCCTGACCAAGTTCGGACCGCAGGTCTATGCCGGGCGCGGTTACCAGAGCGACATGCCCGGCTTTGCCAATCAACTAGGCGACGATCAGATTTGGGCCGTGCTCGCCTACATCAAGTCGCGATGGCCCGACGCGATCCGTGCCTACCAACGGGATATCACGGCGCGGGCCCGCGACTAGGGGATCATCCTGGCCTGCCGGGCACCTGCGCTGCCCCAGGGAAGCGCGACGCCAAGACCGAAGATCGCCACGCGCATGGCGAGAATGTCGCCGGCAGCCATAGCGGCAGGATAACCAGCGGCGGACCATCGGCCGCTCACAACCCCCGGGTCCGATGAAGTCATGGCGCGGCCTGGACTTCGTAGCCCAGCGAAAGGGATCTACCTTCGACCACCTCGGCGAACATGCCGCAATCGATCCGTCCGGTGCGCCGCTGCATGGCGGCGAGGACATCGACGTCGCGGCTACCGGTATCAGGGTTGACGGTGGTCGCCGCACAGCGCTCGATCGGTCCGACTAGGCGCAAGACAAGCGTGCCAAGCGCCAACGTGCGGTCGGACCACCCGACCTCGGCCCACGGCTCCCACCCATCGACATAGAGATTGGCGCGAAAGCGTCGCCCATCGCAGGGCGTCCCGGTGATCGCCTCGAGATCGCGCAGCGACGACAACGACACGATCGAGACCAGGGCCGCCGGGTAATCCGACAGCGATACGCCGGGCACACCGACCAGGCGGATCGGGCTCGCGGCCGGCGCCGCCATCGCCGTAACGAGCGCGTCCTCGATCGCCATCCGCTCGCCCGCCACTGCGGGCCGACCGATCGCCATCTGCCACCCGCCGCGGCGAATGGTGAGCCGGCCGCGGTCGTCGTCCCAGCCAGCCGAAAACCCAGCCAGTTGGCTGTGGCGCGCGCCCACCTCGCTCATCACTTGCCGATGAGCTTTCACGGCTGCTGGGTCGCCGCGTGAGGCGGCCGCGCGGGTAACACCATGCCGGCGGTTCGGCTAGAAAGGAGTCTTAGTCGATTGGTCCCATGGCCTCGCCCAGGCCCGCATCGAATCCGGGAGTCGCGGCGTATAGGGCGGATGGGGAACGGCCAGCGAGCGCTTGGGACCGTCGAAAAAGTTCTCGAGCGGACCGTTGATGGTGCGGACGTAGAGGACGAAGCCGCCATGCGTCCCGTTGGGACCGTGGTATTCGCGTTCGCGCCACCAGGCGTAGCCACCCGGGCCCATCCAACCGGCGTCGCCCCAAATATTGTCGCCCTCGATGCAGAAGATCTCTTCGATCATCGAATGGGTGAGCTGCGGCCGCGGCGGCTGGCCGACGGGGACGCGGGGACCCGGCATGGTAAACAAGAACGACGTCTCCCTGGTGTAGGGATCGGTGCGCAAACGCTTCATCTTCGGAACTTTGTTGAAGCGCGGATCGACGCCCTCGTCAGTCCATGCAAGTTTGTGCGAATCGACGTGGGCGACCAGGAGCCGGCCGTCGTAGCCCTGCGGGCGGGCGCCGGGTAGGGGAACCGCCGGGCCCGACAGGGCGGTGTAAACCACCGCGCCGAGCGGCGACCAGGACTCGATGCGAACATAGCCGGCGGGCAAATAGGCAAAATGCCCCTGTTCGTATCGCTCGCCGTTGATCACCAGCGCCCCGTCGAGCACCAGCATCTCTTCGGCCGCGCCGATATATTCCGGTCCGCCGCGCCGCCAGCCCTTGGGGTAGCGCACGAGCAGCGTCGTGGACCCGTCCGCATCGTCAAGCGAGAGCGTCCGCGATTGGACGTTGGGGCGGATACCGCCGGGCAGGCCCTCGAGCCATGGCAGGTCTTGAGCCTGAATGAACACGCAATGCGGTCGGGACATCGGTGGACGGCCTCTTGTGAGGGAACCAAATCACCGATCGAACGACCGGCGGCTTAGCCTGTCATTGGTGAGCGCCGATCTCAAGACCGCGATGGCTCGGCCGGTCCGGGGTCAGCGTTCGAGGCGCACCAGTTCGTAGCGCGAGCCGACGAAATCCGCCTTGCACAGGATGGGCAGATAATCGTCTCGGGTGGTGTAGAACTCGACCGGCGGCCCCTGGCGGCGCACGACGTCGACGCGGATGCAGTCAAACGTGCCAGCCGGTACCGAGATGCGATGGTCGCCGGCATATTCCATCACCGCAACGGGCGAGATCGTGTTGGGTTCGAGGCCGATGCAGAGCCGTGGCCCCGAGTCCCCCAACGGATGTTCGGAGGTCGACAATCGTCCCCTCACCTCCTGCCGCCGCGGCCCTTTCAAGTCGTAGGCGGCGACATGCCAGAAGTCGGCGATCAACGAATGCGAACAAAGGATCGGCGTCCACTCTGCGGTAGGCCAGCGCTGCGAGACCCTGCCCTCGCCCGCCGTCAAGCCTTCAGCCTCAGCCAGATGTTCGCTGAAGCGGAACCACATCGACCCCATAAAGCGGTCGTGCTTGGTCTGGCGGACGAACGCGTCTAGGGGCCGGAAGCGCTCGTCGGCACTGTGCGTGACGTCGCGCAACATGCCCAACTGGTCGTACTCGATCAACGAGCGGAACGTGCGGTGACCGTTGCCCTGGACAGTGACGGTGAACCACTCGCGCCCGCTCTCGCCGCCGTCCGTCGTCGCGTAGCGGATGAAGCCGCGAAACGTCTTGTGCTGCACGGATTTTGTCCCTTCGGCGGCCAATGATCCTAGCCGGAACCGATTCGCTCCAGCGCCTGGCCAAGCTTGGCCCGCGCCGCCACTTGATCGGCCCGGCGACTGTGTTGCTCTTCGACCACGTGCTCGGGCGCCCGCGACAGGAATTGGCTGTCGGCCAGCTTGGCATCGATCTTGGCGATCTCAACGTCGGCCTTCTGCCGCTCACGCTCGAGCCGGGTCCGTTCCGCTGCCAGATCCACGATCCCGGCGAGTGGCAGTACGATCATCGCCTCGTCCAGGACCATCTGCACCGCCCCCTTCGGCACCGCATCGGACAGGTCGGCCGACGACAAGCGCGCCAGTCGCAAAATCGATTCGTTGTGAGCGGCCAAGCGCCGGGTCGACTCGCGATTGGCCCCCCGCAGCGTCAAAGTGATTTTGGCCCCGGCAGGAACATTCATTTCGGCCCGCACGGCGCGCACAGCGCCGACCAGCCGGATCACCCAATCGATCTCGCCCGCGGCCTCTTCATCGATCGGCTGGGCCGAGAAATCGGGCCACGGGCGGACCACCAGGTCCTGTTGATCGGGCACCGGACTTGCCTGCACCAGCTTTTGCCACAGCTCTTCGGTGAGAAATGGCATAAAGGGATGCAGCAGGTGCAACACCTGGGAGAACGTCCAAGCAGCGGTCGCCCTGGTCTCTTCCTGGGCCAGCGCGTCGCCCCCGATGAGCGAGGGCTTGATCAATTCCAGATACCAGTCGCAATAACGATCCCAGACGAAATGATAGATCGCTTCGGCGGCCTCGTTGAACTTGTAGCCCTGAATCGCCTCGGTCACCCGCTGACCGGCCTTTGCCACTTCGCCGACGATCCAGCGGTTGTGAACGTGGCGGACGACGGCCGGGTCAAAGGTCGGCTGCAGCAGACTGACGTTAAGTTCGAGAAAGCGCGCCGCATTCCATAGCTTGGTCGCGAAATTGCGGTAGCCCTCGACCCGACCCTTGGCCAGCTTGATGTCGCGGCCCTGCGCCGCCATCGCAGCCAGGGTGAAGCGCAGCGCGTCGGCGCCATAGGTCTCGATCAGCTCCAAGGGGTCGATGATGTTGCCCTTGGATTTCGACATCTTCTGGCCCTTTTCGTCGCGCACCAACGCGTGCACGTAGACGGTGCGAAAGGGAGCCTCGCCCATGAAGTGAAGGCCCATCATCACCATACGGGCGACCCAGAAGAAGATGATGTCGAAGCCGGTGACCAGCGTATCGGTCGGATAGTGCCGCTCGAGCATTGCCGTACGGTCGGGCCAGCCCAAAGTCGAGAACGGCCACAGCGCCGAGGAAAACCAGGTGTCGAGCACGTCGCCGTCGCGTTCGAGCCGGGTCTCGCGGCCGTAGTGAAGCTTGGCCGCGGTCAGCGCCTCGTCCTCGCTCATCTCGACGAACACCTTGCCGTCAGGCCCGTACCAGGCCGGAATCTGGTGTCCCCACCAGAGTTGGCGCGAGATGCACCAGGGCTGGATGTTGCGCATCCATTCGAAGTAAGTGTTCTCCCATTGCCGCGGTACGAACACGACCTGGCCGGTTTCGACCGCGCGAATAGCCGGACCCGCGAGGGTCTTGGCGTCGACGTACCATTGCTCGGTCAGCCACGGCTCGATCACCACGCCGGACCGATCGCCATAGGGCAGCGAGTGCTCGATCGGTTCGATCTTCTCGATCAAGCCGAGCTCGGTGAGCTCGGCCACGACCTGATCGCGCGCCTTGAAGCGATCGAGGCCGCGATAGGCTGCCGGGACGCCGTCGTTCAAGCGGGCGCGTTGATCGAAGATGTTGACGATGGCGAGTCCATGGCGTTTGCCGACCTCGAAGTCGTTGAAGTCGTGACCGGGCGTGATCTTCACCGCGCCCGAGCCGTGTTCCGGATCGGCATAGGCATCGGCAATGATCGGGATCCGGCGACCGACCAACGGCAGCACCGCACTCCTGCCCACCAGACCCTTGTAGCGCTCGTCGTCGGGATGCACGGCGACGGCCGTGTCGCCCAACATGGTCTCGGGACGCGTCGTCGCCACGGTAATGAAGCGTCCCGGTTGCCCCTCGAGCGGGTAGCGGATATGCCAGAGGTGCCCCTTCACCGAGCGCGACTCGACCTCGAGGTCGGAAATCGCCGTCAGCAGCTTCGGGTCCCAGTTGACCAGCCGCTTGTCCTTGTAGATGAGGCCTTGCTTGAAGAGTTCGACGAAGACCTTGGTGACGGCGCGTGACAGCCCGTCATCCATGGTGAAGCGCTCACGCGCCCAGTCGCACGACGCCCCCAGCCGCTTCAGCTGGTTGAGGATCGTGCCGCCCGATTGTTCCTTCCACTTCCAGACGCGGGCAACGAAGGCATCGCGGCTCATGTCGGTGCGCCGCTTGCCTTCGCCGTCGAGTTGGCGCTCGACCACCATTTGGGTCGCGATGCCGGCGTGATCGGTCCCCGGTTGCCACAACGCGTCGCGACCGCGCATGCGCTCGAAGCGAATGAGCACGTCCTGCAGCGTATTGTTGAGCGCATGGCCCATGTGCAGCGATCCGGTCACATTGGGCGGCGGGATGACGATCGTGTATGGCTTGGCGGCGTTGCGGCGGCCGGCGGCGAAATGGCCGGTTTCCTCCCAGCGCCGATAGTGGGGGCCTTCGAATTCTTTGGGGGCGTACGTCTTGGCTAGGGTCATCGGACTTTCTACGCGGCCGATCACATGGCCGGGCCGCCGTTATAGCAAAGCAGACGGCGCCGCGCAGTCCGGCCGGGTGCTAAATCTCTTGAAAAACGACCGACAAGCCGCCATGTTGACCCTATAGGAGAACATAATATCCATGCGCAAATCCACTGCCATCAGACTTGTCCTGCTAGGTAGCGCGAGCTTGGCGCTCGCCGCCTGCGACGATTCCCGCGTTCCCACCGATGCCAAGTTCTTCGGCAGCCTGAGCGAATGCAAGACCGCCTTCGACGACGCGACTTGCGAGAGCAAGTTCAAGGAGGCCGACCAGGCGCGAGTCGACCAGGGCCCTCGCTTCACCCGCAAAGAAGAATGTGAATCCCGGTATGGCGCGGGCAATTGCGAAACGCGGACCGACACCAGCTCCGGCGGCAGCTTTTTCCTGCCCCTGATGGCGGGCTACATGATGGGCAACTTGCTCGGTAACCGCGCCCAGGGCTACCCGGTTTACCGCGACCGCGACGGCGGCGCCGTGGCCCAGACCACCGCGCGCTCCGGTGCGGGTTCCAACGCCAGCCTCCACCGCGTCGGTAATTTCGGCAACGCGACCGCCAGCGCCGGCGCGTTCCGGCCGGCACCCGTTGCGCAGATCGGCCAGGTCGAGCGCGGCGGACTCGGCTCCAGCGCCCGCTCCTACTCCTCGGCCGGCAGCTAGCGAGGTGGAGCGGCTGACACTGCCGGCGCGCGCCGACTGGCGCGAACACGTCGAACACGATCTCGGTTTCGTTTTTCACACCATCGGCGGCGAGCCCTATTGGGACGAGACCGCCTGTTACCGTTTCTCTGTGGCGCAAATCGACGAACTCGAGGCGGCAACCGGTGAGATCGAGCAGCTCTGTCTCGATCTCGTCGACGAGGTGGTGCGTAAGGGCGCCTATGAGGCGCTGCGGATCCCGGCCAACGCCTGTGCGGCCATCGAACGGAGCTGGAATGCCGGAGATAAGAACCTCTACGGCCGCTTTGACTTCCGCTACGACGGAACCTCGCCACCCAAGTTGCTCGAATACAACGCCGACACACCGACCGCGTTGTTCGAGGCCTCAGTCGTCCAATGGGACTGGCTCGAAGCCCATTGGCCCAAGCGCGACCAGTTCAACTCCCTTCACGAAAAACTCATCGAGGCATGGCGGCACTTCGGTCTCGCCGGCGCCACCGTCTATTTCGCCGCCGTCAAAGGGCACCTTGAGGACGGCGGCACTGTCGACTATATGCGCGACACGGCCGTGCAGGCGGGCCTCGCGACCGCTCGCATCGATATCGAGGACATCGGTTGGAACGGCCAACGCTTCGTCGACCTCGAAGCCCGACCGATCGAGGTCTTGTTCAAGCTGTACCCATGGGAATGGGCAATTTCCGAAGCGTTTGGCCAGCATTTTCTCGCCGGCACGGCGCGAATCATCGAGCCAGCCTGGAAGATGGTGCTGAGCAACAAAGCGGCGCTGGCGCTTCTGTGGGAGCGCGCCGCCGGCCATCCCAATCTGCTGGCCACCTCCTTCAGCCCTGATTCGATCGATGGTGCCATGGTGCGGAAACCAATCTTCAGCCGCGAGGGGGCCAACCTGACGGTCGTCGAGCGCGGCGAGGTGACCCACCAGACCGACGGCAAGTACGGCGCGGAAGGATTTGTCTACCAGAGCTACGTCCCCCTTCCCGCCTTCGATGGGCGCTATCCCGTCATCGGCTCGTGGGTGGTCGCGAGTCAGCCGGCTGGCATCGGCATCCGCGAGGACGCGACCCCGATTACGCGCGATAGCAGCCGGTTCGTCCCCCATTTCTTCGAGTGAACGCCGCCTCCCTGCAGCCCTAAGATTGATCGCCGGAGAGAATGACGATGACCATCGCAACGTCCCTGCAAGGCCTGGACAACTTCATCGCCTACCTTGCCGCCGCCCTGCTCGCCGAGGCCCTGTTTCTGTTCCTCTACACGCTCATTACGCCGCACAGGGAATGGCCCCTCATCAAAGAGGGCAACAAGGCCGCAGCGATCGGCCTCGGCGGGGCCATGATCGGCTTCACGCTGCCCTTGGCGAGCGCCATTGCTCACAGCGTCTCGTTCGTCGACATGGCGATTTGGGCAGCTGTGGCCGTGGTTGTGCAGATCATCGTTTTCGCGCTGTTGAGTCTGGCGCTGCGCGGTCTGGCGCAACGGATCAAGGAGGGCAATGTCGCCGTGGGAATCGCGTCGGCCGCCACCTCGATCGCCGTCGGCATGCTCAACGCGGCTAGCCTGACCTATTAGAGGGGCGGAAGCGGCACCCAAACGTCCGTACCGGGCCGCACCTAGCCGGTGCGTACGCTCATTTCCAGGCCAGAGCCGATCGGTAAAAAATGACTGCGGACGTTGGGCTTGGCGCGAACATGGGCCTGGTATAGCTTCATCAGTTCGACGACCGATTCGGGAGTTCGACGACCGATTCGGGCCGCGTGATGTTGTCGGCGACGATCGAGCCGCCGACCCGCATCTTGGGCACTAGCGCATCGAAATATTCGAAGTAGTCGTCCTTCCAGGCGTCGATGAAGGCCACGTCGACCGGCCCCTCGATGGCGCGGACGATCGCTTTGGCATCGCCCTTTCTCACCTCGACAACATCGCTCAGGCCGGCGCGAGCCAAGTGATCGACGGCTTGGCGATGCTTGGCGTCGACCGCCTCCATGCCGACAACGCGTCCGCCGGTGGCGCGCGCCGCTTCGCCGAGCCAGATCGCGGTATAGCCGATCGAGGTGCCGACCTCGACGATGTGCTTGGCGCCGGTGGTTCTCACCAGCAGATTGAGAAGACCGGCGCTCTGCGGCCCCGCGGCAAGGGCGAATGCATCGACGTTGATCGGACCACCGCCCGCATGCGCTCGCCTTCGAGGGCGGTCCGGCGCTCCAACTCGTCGATGACCAATTTAATCTTCGGATCCATCGCAACGTCCCTCCGGCGGTGAAGTCCGCGCTCCGCAGATAGCGGCTGGCGATCGATGAGGCGATCGTGCAACGCCTAGTGGGGGCCGTCCATCGCGCGGATTTCCTCCTCGGCCCGACGGAGAATGTCGCGGACGCGGTCGGCTCGTGCCGGGTCGCGCGTGCGCGTCATCGATGTCAACGCGGTCCGCATCAGGCGGAAGGCCGGGCGCATGACCTCGCTGGCGTTCGGGTGCCAGATCGACTGCCAGTTGCCCCACTCCTCGTCCTCGACCCGCTTCCACATGCCGCGGATCGTTTCGCTCTCCTGGGCAAGGACGGCGCTGCCACCCTCGGTGGGCACGTAGGTGCGCTTGCCGCCCTCATGCTCGCTCGACGCCACCAGGTCTTCGTCCTGAAGCTGCTGGAGCAGTGGATAGATCGTACCGGGCGACGCCTGGTACAGGCCGCCCGAGCGCTCCTCGAGTTGTTTCATCAGTTCGTAGCCATGCTTGGGTCCGTCGTTCAGCAGCGAAAGCAGGGCCAACCGAATTTCGCCGCGCTCGAAAAAGCGCCCCTCCCAGGCCCATGGGCCGAAGCGGTGGTGCCGATGATGACGCAGGTGCTTTCGCCAATGGTTCCATCCCATATCGCCCTCACAAGATTGGTAACCATTATATATATATCGATTGATATAGTTTTCATAGGTGATGGGCATGATGTTTGTCGGCTAGGCCACGGTGCTTTGGTTCACCGCCCGCCTTCGGCGACCGCTCAGTTGTCGTCGGAACGATTGACCAGCTTGGAAATTTCGCGCTCGACCATGCGCTCAACCACGTGGGGCAGATTGCGATCGAGCCAGGTTTTCAGCATGGGCCGCAGCAGTTCCTTGACCAATTCCTCGAGGGTGTGCAATGGCGACCCCAAGGGTTGACCCCGCATGGCAAGGTTTGTCGCCTGCAGATGTGCGAACGCGGTCGCGGTCGCATCCGCTACCGTGCGGTCGAGGAGATCGTCGCGACGCCGGCCGGGTGCGGCCGGGCGGGCCGGTTCATCATCGTCATCGTCCCGTCGGGCCGCCATTCGCGGCGGTTCGGGTTCCGGCTCTGGCGCAGCCGCCTCGGCCGGTGTGCCGTCAGGGTTAAGTTTCACCACTTTGCCGTCCTCGGCCACCATTTCAGTCAGGTCGAGAACGTCTTCATCGGGGCTAGGGGCCGCCTCTTCCGCTGGTGGTTCGGGTTCGGGCTCGGGTTCCGGCGCAGGCTCGGGAACTGCCTGCAGTTTTGGTCGCTCTTCCGGTTTGGGGGCCGGCTTCGGCCCAGCTTCGCCCTTTGCGGGCGTTGGCTTGGCCGGAGCGGCCTTTTCGCCCTTCGCCTCATCTTCGGAGACAATCCGGCGAATCGACGAGAGAATCTCCTCCATCGTCGGTTCTTGCTCGGTGCGCGCGTCGGTCATCCATCTCTGCCAAACGAAAGTCCGGCGTTAATCCGCTACCCTAAGCCACATATGCACAAAAATCCAGGGCTCTATACAAAATATAGGGGGATGGGGTCCGGAGCCCCCCTACCCCCTTTTTAGAGTCCAAAGCTCGTGGCCGATGAGGAGCAGTAGGGCGACCGCCAGTGGGAAAAGGTAGTAGATCAGTCGGTAAACGATCAGCGCACCGACCAGCGCCTCGCTCGATCCCCCCGGCGTCGTCAGCAGGACAACCGTCTCGAACACACCGAGCCCGCCGGGAACGTGGGTAAGAATCCCAATCACCGTGGCGACGACGTAGATGCCAAGGAACGCCCAATAGGACATACCGGCACCCGGAAGGAGAACGAACAGGACCGCGGACGCCAGCGCCATGTCCAGCGCAGAGACGATAATCAGTCCGACCGTTACGTCGAACTTGGGCAACGACAGCAAGACCGAGCCGATTTTGAACGGGCGGTGACGCCAAAGGGCGTAGCCGAGATAGCCGACGGTCAACATGATCATCGCGCCCCCCAGGCCGCGGACCACCCACTCCGAAAAATTAGAGGTCTCCACGATCGCGTCGGGCAAGAGCAGCAGTGCCAGGGCGGCGATGGTGATGAAGCCGAAGGTCGAAACCACCACGCAGAGAACGATCACCTGCCCGACTTCCAGCGCGGTGAGGCCATAGGCCATATAGATGCGCATCCGCATCGTTCCACCGGTGATCAGGGCAAATCCAAGATTGTGGCTGAACGCGAAGCTGAGGAAAGAGGCGATGCCGACGCGGCGGTACGGCACTCGCTTGTTGACGTGGCGCAAACCGAGCAGGTCGTAGGCGGTAAGCGACGCGTAGCTGCCAAGCGTAAAAACGACTGCCAGGGCGATCGTCGCATAGCTGAAGTTGGTCACTTCGCGATAGATGTCCGCCCAGCGCATGTGGCCGAACTCGCGCGACAAGACCCATAGCGCGACCCCGAACATGGCCAGGCTGATGAGCGGCGCAAAACGGTTGACGTATTTCACCGTCGCTTAGTCCCGCCGCGGGCGAATTCGGGCAGGCTCGGCCGCCGGGTCGACAAAACCACCGGCGTCCGCTCTCTTGAGCCACCCGCGTCGCCAAAACAGCCACATCAGCCCCAATGCGACCGTCGCCATTATGCCGAGCGCAAGAACGTAGCCGTAGCGCCAGTGCAGCTCGGGCATGTTCCACGGCGATGCCGTGTCGAAGTTCATGCCATAAAGGCTCGCCAGGAAGCTGAGCGGAATGAAAATCGTCGCGATGATCGTGAGCACCTTCATGATCTCGTTGAGACGCGCGCTCTGGCTCGACAGGTACAGATCGAGGAGGCCGGTGGCGATTTCACGATAGGTTTCGAGTACATCCATCAGCTGGACGGCGTGGTCGTAGCAATCGCGCAAGTGCAAGCGCGCGGTCGCCTTGAGCAACGGCGTCTCCTCGCGAAGAAGCGCATTGACCATTTCCCGCAACGGCCAAATCGCCCGGCGCAGCGATATCAGGTCGCGTTTGAGGTAATGCAAACGGCGAACTTGTCCGACTTGCGGCGACGCCACGATCGCCTCGTTCAGTGCATCGATGTCTTCACCGCAGCGTTCAAGAACCGGAAAGAAGCTGTCGATGGCGGCATCAATGACCGCATAGGCGAGATAGTCGGGCCCTTCCTGGCGGATCGCCCCGGCTCCCTGGCGCAGCCGCTGGCGGATTGGGTCGAAGCTGTCACCGGCGTGCTCCTGAAACGTCAGCAGGTAGTTGGCGCCGACGAAAATCGAGAGCTGTTCGGTCGCCGAACCGGCCTGCGGATCGACGGGCATGCGGCCGACCACAAACAAGTGCTTGTCGAACGCCTCGACCTTGGCACGCTGATGGGCGTTGACGACATCCTCGAGCGCCAGCGGATGCAGGTCGAACACCTCGCCGATCCGACGCAAGGTTGCGGCGTCGCCGAGCCCATCGACGTTGATCCACACTTTGCTTGGCCCGCCGAGGAGCGGCTCTAGGTCGTCGGGATTGTTGACGGAGCGCTCCTCGACGCCGGACGGGCCATAGGCCAGTAAATGGATGGTCGGGACTGGGGCCGCGGGATCGACCAGCAGGGTTCCCGGCGGCGAACCGGCGGGCGCGCGCCGTAGGCGCACCATCGCTCGCGATCGATCTGCCGCTTTTTTCGCCATGCGTCTCCCGTCGGTTCCGGCCTGCAGACTAAGGGGCGGAAGAACGTGCAGCAATGCCTCCGGCGGGCCGGGCCCTGCACTCTGGCCGGATACCGGCCCGATCAAGAAGGCAGCGGCACCGGCAATCCTATTCGCCAAGGACCCCGCGTCCGAACAGCCGATTGCGCGTGTAGTTATAGTTCGTGGTGGGATCGTACCGGTCGACCGGCAGACCCATCTCGGCGGCCGACAAACGTCCAATCGCCGATTTCAGCGAAAAGCCCGCCACATACTCGTCGCGCTCCGAGCGAACCAAAGCCACCTGGGCATCGAGCAGTTCCTGCTCGGCGTCGAGGACGTCCAAGGTTGTCCGCGACCCGACTTCCGCCTCCTGCTGCACGCCCTCGAGGGCTATCTCGGCGGCGCGGACCTGGTCGACGCCCGACCGAATACGACCGGTTCCGCTCGACAGGTTGGCCCAGGCGCGCGTCACCGCTTCGCGGGCGGTCCGCCGCTGCAGATCGACTTCCACCCGACGCTGGCTCGCCGTCTGTTTCTGTTGGCGCACCGCCGCCCATTCCGATCCGCTTTGATAGAGCGGCACCGACAGCGTGGCCGTCACCGTCTTAGTGTCGGTTTTGGTATCGGGACTAAGGGCGCTCTCTTTGTGCTCCAAGCTGCCGTTGACGCTAACCGACGGCAACAGCGATCCCTCGGCGAGACGCACGGCCCGCCGGGCCGCCTCCTCGACGAATATCGCTTGAACGACGGCCGGATTCTCGACCAGCGCCATTTCGATCCCCTCCTGCTCGGAATCGGGCAGGCCTTCCAAAATCGGCGCCCGCACCAATTCATCGGCGGGGGCGCCGACGACGTTCAGAAACGCGCCCCTACTCGCCTGCAGCGTTCCCTCAGCGGTGATTCGATCGGAGGTCGCGCGCGAGACCCGCGCCTCGGCCTGGGCGACGTCGGTACGGGTCACTTCACCGACCTCGAACCGGTCGCGCGTCGCCTGCAACTGGCGCCGGAGTCGCGCCTCGTTGTTGCGATTGAGATCGAGGATCGCCCGATTCTGCAGAACGTCCATATAGGCGCTGACTGTGGAAAGAAGAACGGTCTGCTCGGTGTTGCTCAGGGTCGCCCGGCCAGCGCGGATGCTGGCTTCCGCCTGCTCGATACCGGCGACCGTGCGGCCGCCGCGGTAAATCGGCTGGGCAACGGTGAGACTCATCGTACGCGGACTTGTCCGCCCGCTGAACGCCCGCGGTACCGTCGTGTCGGTTTCGGACTCGCTGGCGACGCCGGTGCCGGTCACCGTCGGACGATAACCACCAAGCGCGGTGACCACTGTTTCGTCGGTGGCCCGCAACGCGGCCCGCTGGGCCTGCAACATCGGGTTATTGCTGTAGGCGAGCGCCATCGCCTCGGTCAGCGAAATCGCCCGCGTCGCACCGGGAAAACCGATGGTCGCCACCGCCAACAATAGGCACCACTTCCACATCATTCCCTTCCTACCACGGCTGACACGTCGACCGCCCGCTCTTTCCGTCGCGCTAATAGGTTGCCATCGTCTGATCGACCTCGCGCGCCCAGGCATCGACTCCGCCCTTCAAATTGGACGCAGCAACAAAGCCCTGCGCGCGAAGATACATGACCGCCTGCAGACTCCGCATGCCGTGATGACAAACGACGACGATCTGACGGTCGCGGGGAATCTCGTCGATTCGTTCGTCAAGTTCTCCGAGGGCAATGGCATGGCTGTCCGGCAGGGCACAGATGTCCACCTCCCACGCTTCGCGCACGTCGAGCACGAACGGCCCATCGGACGCGCGCAGCAACCGTTCCAATTCCTGGACGGTGAGATTGAGCGGCGCGATAGCCAAATCGGTCACGCGCTGCCTAGAAGACGAACTGCGGCCGCACGGCCAGACTCGGCAGCGGCGGGACCGCCGCGTCAAAGAGCGGGCGGGCACCAACGACTCCGGCCCGACGCAGGTAGAGCGTCGCCTTGGCGCTTAGTCCCTCGCCCACGACCGCGAGCAGCCGCCCGCCCTCGGCGAGCTGGCCGAGCAGTTTTGCAGGAACCTGCGAGACAGCGCCGTTGAGAAGGATGACATCGTAGGGCCCTTGATCGGACCGGCCAGCGGCGAGATCGCCGACGATGACCGCGGCGTTGACGACGCCGAGTTCCGCCAACGTTGCCACGGCCTTGTTCGCCAGCTCCTCATCGGACTCGAGGGCAACGACGGTACCGGCGAGTTGGGCCAGAACCGCGGTCGAATAGCCGCTGCCGCAACCGACATCGAGGACAATGTCGCTCTTGGCGATCGCCGCTTCCTGCAGAAGGCGAGCAAAGACCACTGGCTCCATCAGGTAGCGACGGGGAGCGATCCGGACATCCTCATCGACATAGGCGGCTGCGGCGGCCGATTTGGGCACGAACCGCTCGCGCGGGATCGCGCCCATGGCCCGCAGGATGGACTTCTCCGTCACCCGACTGGGCGCAAGCTGGCTGAGCACCATGTTCTGGCGCGCCGCGGCAAAATCCGTCATTGATTGGAAACCATGCGCAAGGTCGCTGAAACCGAACAATATATAAGGGGTGCCCTGGCGCCTGTACAACCCGTTGCCCCGGGTCTATGCCCGACGGAATTCACTTGGCGGCCGCGGGCGGGAACGATAGAACCGGGCCCGCGTGCGGGGCGGAGGCAAAGATGCAGGCGGCGACGGCATTCTTATTGGCGGCACTCCTGATGAGCTCCCCCGTCGCCAAGGCGCAGAGCGCATATGCCGAGATCGCCGGGCTGGACGGGAATGATCGCGGACGGGTCGACTTGATCCAAACGGCGCGCGGGGTGCTGTTGCGCCTACAGGTCAATGGGCTTCCCCCGGGGCCGCACGGCTTCAACATTCATGAAGTCGGCCGCTGCGAACCGCCGTTTCAAAGCGCCGGCAACCATTTCGACGTCGACGGTAACAAGCACGGCCTCCTGAGTGCAGCCGGCGGCCACGCCGGCGACCTGCCCAATCTCGTCGTACCGGAAAGCGGGGCGCTCGCCGTCGAACTCTTCGTTTTCGGAGTGTCACTCAAGGAGGGCGACGCCAACAGCCTACTCGATGCCGAGGGCTCGGCTCTGGTCATCCATGCCGGCCCCGACGACCATCGCAGCGACCCGGCTGGAAACTCAGGCGGGCGAATCGCCTGCGGCGTCATCCGGCAATAGCGGCAAATCCTTGACCGGCCTTCGGCCGGTTCCTATACACGACGGCAGCCACGGGATGGCCGGGTGGCGGAGTGGCTACGCAGAGGACTGCAAATCCTTGTACACCGGTTCGATTCCGGTCCCGGCCTCCACTTCAAATTCTTGCTGCAGAAATAACCGAACGCGCCAACGGCCGATCAGACGCAACCGATCGACCGCGACGGAGTCAGCTACGCGGGCCGACCGGGCGGTGGATCGCCGCTGCCTTGTTCTTGACTGGCCCCCGAGCCTTGACCGCTTTGGCGCGCCGGACGGGGGAAGGTTTCTTCGGCGCCGGTTTTACCGACACCGGCTTGTCAATCGGCGGAGACATCGCCGCAAAATCGGGTTCGGCGTCATCCTCCACCTCACTGCTGGTGCCGGCCGCGGCGACGAAGGCTGGCTCTGCCTCGGTTTCCACTGCGTCCACGGCCGGCCGCAAAACCGTCACGACTGTCGACAGCGAGAAGCGATCGCCGGCAAGGTTGTTGGCGAGTTGGAGCGCATCCTGTTCGAGCCATTCGTGGGCAACGGTGGCGACATCGACCTCGTCCTGGCAGACCTCTTCGCCTTTCGCGAACCGAAACATCGAGCAATCTCTCTTCATGACGCCCGACAGCGCATGGTCGCTGATGGATCTGTTGGTCGTGATCAAGCTGACGCCGTCGATGGCATAGGACAGAATTTGGATCGCTGGCGGCATACACGCCAACAGCGCCAAACACACCCCCACCGCCGTCAATGATGCGGCAAATCGAATCACGACACCCCCAATTCGCGTCGAACAATGTCCGAGCTTGTTCATCTTCTACATTAGGTGAGCCGGAGTGCACGGCCCCGAAAATCTAAGGTTAAGATCACTATAGGCAAAGGATCGCGGCCTATCGCAATCAACCACTGGACCTATACGGAATTTTTCCGCATGGTCGCTGCCCCATGATTGCCCCCGTCGATGCATCCGCCGCCGCCCAACGCCACACGCTCATCATCGGCCAGTGCCAAGTCTGGGGTTCCACCGCCCTCATCGCCACGTCGTTTCCGGTCGGCGCAGCGATCGCGCGCGGGATCGATCCGGCAGTGCTGACGTTCTGGCGTTTCGTCTTCGCCGCCATCGGCTTCACCGCGATCGTTTACCTCACCTACGGCCTCTCGCTGCCCAATCGTCGCACCATGCTGAAATACGCAGCGATCAGTTTGACGATGGCGTTTTTCTTTTGGTCGATGTTCGAGGCGCTGCGTTACACCACCGCCCTTAACGCGGGGACCATCTTCGTTCTGATGCCAAGTCTCTCCGCGGTCTACAGCTATTTCATCATGGGCGAACGCCTCAATCGCCCAAAGCTGCTGGCGTTGGCGCTGGGCGCGATCGGCGCCGTGTGGGTCATTTTTCGCGGCGACATCGATCGGCTGCTGGCACTCGATCTCAACATCGGCGATTTCGTTTTTTTTATCGGCTGCCTCGTCATGGCGCTCTACACGCCGCTACTCAAGCACTTCCACACGGGCGAGCCGGCCGCGCAAGTCACGCAATGGACGTTCACCCTATCCTGCTTCTGGTTGGCTCTGTTCACGAACGTAAAGCTTTGGCACACCGATTATGGTGCCGTAGGCAGCGACGTTTATGTCGGCCTGGTCTATCTGGTCGTGGTGACGACGATCATCTCGGGCTACCTATTCCAGGCGGCGGTGCTCAAACTCGGCCCAAACCGGGCGGCGGCCTACTACTACGTCAACCCGGCGCTGGTGGTGCTGCTCGATTGGGCGATCGGCAAGGGCCTGCCACCGCTGAGGACGCTGCCCGGCGTCGCCATCGTGCTGGCGGCGACGTTTGTGCTCCAACTCTCGGCGAGCAAGAAACACGCGGGTGCATCAAAGGGCGCAGCTTGAACAGCGCATCGTCGGACCAACCGGCAACGGTCATTCGCGTGCGGCGAAATGTTTTTTTCTCGTCTCTTCGACATCTGAGTAAATGATCGTCGCCAGGGCCGGGTCGCGCATGTCGGGCTCGGGCGCGACCACGTCGAGCACCGCCGGCCGACCCGCGGCGAAGGCGCGGCGTAACGCCGGCCTTAGGTCGGTCGGCTGATCGACCCGTTCGGCGTGGCAGCCGTAGCCCCTGGCGATGACGTCGTAACGCACGTCTTTGCCGAAATGGGCGTTGATGTGCCGACCAACCAGGCGCTGCTGCGTGTGATATTCGTTCCCCCACACGCCATTGTTGGCGATCACCGTTACAAAGGGCGCAAAGCCGGCCTGAACCGCACCATCGAATTCCGACGGATAGAAACCGAACGATCCGTCGCCGGTCACCAGGACGATCGGACGCGGGCTGCCGCCTTGTTCGGCCGCGAGGTCGCGTGTTCCGGCGGCCGCTCCCACCGCAAGGGGCGTGCCCATCCCCATCGATCCGACGGGGAAGTGATCCATGTAGCCGCCCTCGGTCTGCATCCGCAGAACGGCAAACATCCAGACCAGGATCGAGGCGCCGTCGTTGACGACAATGGCGTCTTTCGGCATTTCGGCCATGACGTCGCGGCCGATGCGGAACGGATGAATCGGGCCTTGGTCGTCGCGCCCCAGCGCGTCGATCCGGCGCAGGCGATCGGCAAGCGCTGCTTTGAGCCAGCCGGCATCCTTCGGCTTGAAACGGCGCCGTTCGAGCGCGCCCACCAGGGCGTCGCCGGTCAATCCAGCATCGGCGTTGATTGGCAGTTCGACCGGGCGATTGCGGCCAAGCTCATCGGCATGGACGTCGACCTGAATCATCTTGGCCCTGGCATCGAAACGCGGCGCCAAGCCGTAACCGAAGCGCTTGCCCAGCCTGGCACCGAGCCAGAGCACGCAGTCAGCCTCCTTGGCGGCCGTCTGCGCTAGTGGCCAGGACCACCCGAGCGCCTCATCTTCCGGCACCAGCCCCCGGGCGAGCGCATTGGTCAGAACGGGGATGCGGTAATCGTGCGCCAGCCGACGCAATGCGGGGCCGGCCTTGGCGCGAAAGGCACCGCTGCCGGCGATGACGATCGGCCGTTCGGACCGAGTCAACAGGTCGACCGCCTGCTCGACTGCCGCCGCAGGCGGGGCGGCGCCGGCCGCCGCAGCGAAGGGCAAATCGAGGTCGCCGGCCACGTCTACCGCGGCACCCAGGTAGTCCTTGGCAAAGGCGACGACGGTCGGCCCCGGACGCCCGGCCAGCGCGCGCCGGCAGGCCGCATCAACATATTCGCCCAGGCGCTGGGGCGAGCGGACGGTTCGCGCCCATTTCGAAATCGGCCGCAGCAACGCCAGTTCGTCGTGATCGATCTGATTCTCGGGCTCGGTCCACGCGTCCTCTTCACGGCCGACCAGGATGACGACGGGCGAGCAAGCCTCGAACGCGGAGGCGACGCCGGTGACGGCATTGAACATTCCCTGATCGACGTTGATCATAGCGACGCCGACGCGACCAGTGACCCGCGAGTAGCCGTCGGCGGCGCCGACCGTTGCCGTCTCGTGCCGCGTCGACACGACCCGCACGCCGTGCCGGTCGAGGTCGTCGAGCAGGCGCGTCTGCGAAGCGCCGGCCAGGGCGAACACGGTTTTGACGCCATAGCGCTGCAGGACGCGTCGCACGACCGCGGCGCCAGTCAAGCGATTGGCCGCGTTCATCGGCAACCTCCCTTTTTTTGGCCGCCGACGATAACACGCGAGTCGCCTGGGGTCGCCCCTTCGGGCTACCATCAATCCGGTTCACATGCACTTGGACAGCCACAACTCCGTCGACGCCGTCACCCTCTTGCGACGTTCGGCCGCCACCTATCCCGACCGCCTCGCCTTGCAGTGGGAGACGGGACGCCTCAGCTACAAACAACTGATCGCCCTTGTCGACCGAACCGCCGCGGCGTTTGCCGACGCCGGCGTCCGGCCGGGCGACCGCGTGGCCTTCATCCTGCGCAATGGCCCGACTTTCCTGGCGACCTATCTGGCGACCCACCATCTGGGCGCCATCTGCGTGCCGCTCAACTTCCGTCTGAAGGCCGCCGAGATCAGCTATCAGCTAGGCGACGCCGGGCCGCGCCTGTTGATCGCGGACGAGAAAACCGCCGTCGAAGCCGGCCGGGCGACGCTGCCGCCCGTCTGTCGGCTGCTGATCGACGGAGACGCGGGCGCCGACAGTCTCGCGCGTCTCTTGCGGTCCGCCGCCGGTGCGGTGCCGCCGGCACCGATCGATCTGTCCTCGCCGGCATCGTTGCTCTACACCTCGGGCACAACCGGCCTGCCCAAAGGCGTCATCCGCAGCCACTTCGCGCTGAGCTACCTCATCCCCTTGCGCGCGGCGACCATGGGATTTGGGCCCGACACCGTGCACCTTGCGCCAACACCGATGTTCAACGCGGGCGGCCACGAATTCATGATGCTGCCCACCCTAGCGCTCGGCGGGAAAGTCATCCTGCGTCGCCGCTTTGATGTCGCGGAAATCGTCGACCTCGTCCAACGCGAAGGCGTCACGCACGCTTATTTTGTGCCGACGATGGGCATTCGCCTCATGGACGCCATCGAACACGCGCGGCCTGATTGGCGCAGCCTGCGCATGTGGATGTCGGCGGCGGCGCCGTTGCCCAAGGCGCTGCGCGACCGCATCTTGAAAGCATTGCCGATGACCGGTTTGTGGAATTGCTACGGCATCACCGAGGTCGGCGCGGTGACGTTCTTGCGCCCGGCCGACGTCACCCGCAAGCCCGGCCATTGCGTCGGCCCACCGATGATGGGTGTCGCCGTGCGCTGCGTTGACGCCAGCGGACGCGACGCCGGCATTGATCAACCGGGCGAGGTTGTCTGTCGCTCGCCCGAGGCGATGGTCGGCTATTGGCGCAACGAGAAAGCCACCGCGAACGCGATTTGCGACGGCTGGGTGCGCACCGGCGACGTCGGCGCCCTCGACGGCGAGGGCTACCTGTACCTGCTCGACCGCATCAAGGACGTCGTCATTTCAGGCGGCGACAACGTCTATGCCAGCGAAGTGGAAAACCGACTGGCCTCCTCGCCGCATGTGCTCGAGGTCGCGGTCATCGGCGTCCCCCACCCGGAATGGGGTGAGGCCGTGGTTGCCGTGGTGGTTCCGCGCGACAAGGCGAATACCGCCGGCATCGAGGCCGAGTTGATTCAGTTCGTCCGCGCCGGCCTCGCGCACTACAAATGCCCGAAACGGATCGTCTTTGTCGACGAACTGCCACGCAGCGAATACGGCAAGGTTCTCAAGACCGAATTGCGCAAGGCGTTCAACCATCTGTTTGCCACGGTGCCGGCGCCGTAAGAAGAGGACCTCGCCAAGGGCGTCCTCGAGGCCATCGACATGGACAGCTACCGCATCGAGAAGAAAGCGGCGATGAAGATTGCGCTGCCGGACACGGACGCGGAGATTGAGCCCGTCCCGACCGAAGGCGGTGGGCGCAAGGGTGAGCCCGAACTCGATCGCCTTAGTTACATCCTCAAGTCCTTCAACGAACAGTTCGGGACACTGTTTACGGGCGCCGATCGCGTCGCAAAGCGCATCCGCGAGGACATTGCCCCGAAAGTTGCAGCTGACAATGCATACCAGAATGCCAAAACAAACACCCCCATACGGCGCGGATGGCTCACGATCAGGCCCTGAGCAAAGTGATGCAAACGCTGCTGAAAGAAGACACCCAGGTCTATAAGCAATTCGTCGAAAATGAGTCATTCAGACGCTTCGTAAGCAACATGGTTTACGATCTGACGAGCAACCCCCCAGAAGCCGCGAATACGACGATTGCGGGATAGGAAGCCGTCGGATGAGAGAAACGATTCTGGTCGAAGGGCAACCCACGAAAACGCTGCAGGAGTTTCTCCGTCCAGGATTGAGGGCCGTGTTCGTCGGAATCAACCCTTCCCCCGTGTCTGTGGCGAACGGTCATTACTACCAAGGAACCTTGGGCAGGCGATTTTGGCGGCGGTTGCCGAACTACGGAATTGTCGGTCCCCTGCCGGAAAGTCGGCAGGATGAGTTTGCATTTGGCTTAGGCTTCGGATTCGCTGATTTGGTCCGTCGGCCTACGGCATCAGCGAAAGAATTGAGCCGTCATGAACTCGCAACCGGAGCGCGCGAGTTCGTTTTGCGCCTCGAAGGGATTGGCGGCGCAAGGCCGATTGTAGTGTTCGTGTTCGCCAAAGCCGCTGAGATAGCCGCGCCAATGTTGGGACAAAGAATGTATTGCACGATTCGCATGCCAAGCCCGTACGCGAAACGCGAGGATGAAGCTAAACAAATGTTGGCCGTCGTGGCGGCTCTTACACCCGATAGGCGCAGGTTCTCGGGTTAGGCGGTTGCCACTGTCCCGGAGCTTTGCCACCTTGCTCGAAGCATTGAACCGCCATCGCGGCAAGGGGCAGCAGAAGGTGGTCGTCGAGCATGTCCACGTCCATGCCGGCGGCCAGGCGGTGGTTGGGACAATCGAGGCGGGGGGAGGGGTATGTTCAAAAACCGAGGATCAACCCTATGCAAGACGAACAGCCGATGAACAAGAGCCGACGTTGCGGGGCGCGGACAAGGAGCGGGCACGCTTGCCAATCCCCAGCGATGCCGAACGGCCGATGCCGGATGCACGGGGGTCCGTCTCCGGGCGCGCCAAAGGGCAATAGGAACGCCTTCAAGCACGGGCGCTACTCAGCGGAATTGCACGGCGCCGGGAAATCGCCGCACTCTTGCACACCGCGAAGCGGCTAGCCTGCAGCGAATGACCGCGGTTCGCATCGAGGACCGGAATTCCTGCCGCGCCCCCTCGTCATGGGTGGTTTGCGGCAGCACAGCATGGTCGCCTGGTTGGGACACAGCGGTACCTCTACGATCGATCAGCACTTCGTGGCACCGGGTGCGTCGCGGCCGAATAGACTGTCCAGGGCGAGGCGCCCTTACGGTTGCTTGCAATCAGCCTATGCCTGATCTTCACCGGGCCCGGGCGACAACAGATGACGACAGCGCCGCCAGGGTCGTTACTATAGCAATCGTTCGTGCCTATTGCAGGGAGGTTCGCATGGTGGGGCGGATTGGTTTCGCGGTGGTCGTCGTCGCGGCGTTGGCCGGGGCGAGCGGCTCGGCCATGGCGGCAGAAAAGACGCTGCGTTTCGGTGTGCCGGTGCTGCCGCCCGGCCAGGGGCACGTGCACAACGGGGCCGGCGTCGTCACAGCCCCGATCATCCAAGCCTTCTTCGATTCCTTCACCTATGTCGATGAGAAGGGCGCCGTCGTTCCCGGTCTAGCTATGGTGTGGCAGGCCCAGGCAAAAGACAACTGGGTCTTCAAGCTGCGCCCCAACGTGCGGTTTCAGAACGGCGAGCCCCTGACCGCGCAGACCGTCGTCTCCAACATCGAATTTCTCGCGAGCGAGCCCGGTCAAGCGACGGCGGCGGCACGCCTGGTGCTCGGCACGCTGGCCGGAGCGAAGGCCGTCGACGATCTGGCCGTCGAGATCAGGACCAAGGAACCCTCGCCGCTGCTGCCGCGCCTGGTGATGGACCTCCGGCTTTTCGAACCCAAGGCATGGAACGAACTCGGGCCCCAGGGTTTCGCCAAGAAACCGATTGGCACCGGCCCGTTCCGCGTGAGCGAATGGGGCGCCGAACGCGTTCAGGCGACCGCGTTCCGCGAAGGGTGGCGGGCGCCGAAAGTCGACCGCCTCGAGATCGCCGTTCTGGCCGAGCCCGCGGCGCGCCTCCAGGCGTTGTTGTCCGATCAGATCGACGTTGCGCTCGACCTGGCCGCCGACGACAAGGAGCGGGTCGAGCGACTCGGCGGCAGGCTCAACGTCGCACCGTATCCCGCCGTGGTGGCGATGGCGCTGCGGACCACCGTCGACGGCCCGCTCAAGGATGTCCGGGTACGCCAGGCACTCAATTATGGCGTCGACAAAGAGACCTACGTGCGGACCCTGCTACACGGCCTGACGGTCGTCGGCAGCCATCCGGCGGCGCGCTCGGTACTCGGCTACCAGCCCGACATCAAGCCCTACCCCTATGACCCGGCCATGGCGAAAAAGCTGCTGGCCGAGGCCGGCTACGGCAACGGCGTCAAGCTGAAGGCCGAAGTGGTGGTGGCGCGCACCGAATACGCCAGCATCTTTCAGCAGGTATCGGCGAGCCTCGCCCAGGCGGGGATCGATCTCGAAATTCGACCGGTGACCCTGCCGGATCTGGTGAAGAAAGTCCTGGGTCAGGCGCCGTGGGGCGATATTGTCGTGCGTAGCTCTCCCTACGTTGCCTATCCGTCGATCGAGGCGATGCGCGGCATCAATGCCGTTCACTCCTGCAAATCGCAGTCTTATTGGACGTGCGACCAGGAAATCGAACCGGTGATCCAGCTCGCCAACGAGGAGTTCGACCCCGGCAAGCGCGACCAATACGTGGCCCAGGTGATGAAGCGCTATCGCGACCAGGCCTGGGGCCTATTCCTGCACGAGGAGTTGCAGGTCGACGGCTTGTCGAAGCGGATCCGCAACTACAAGCCGGTCAACGTCACGATTAATTACGCCGACATCGACCTGGCGGATTGACCCGTGAAGGAACCCTATGCCCATCCGATGATGCCGCGCGCCAATCACGATGAATTGGCGCGGCAGAACTTCGTGGCAAGTTCCCGCATCCACCTGTGGGATGCCGTTCATCCGGGCCTCAAGGTCGTCTACGACCGCATGGCTAAGCCGGCGTTCGAGCGGGCGCACGGCCACGAGCCGATCGATCGCCACGACGTGCACCGGGCAATGGACCCGCAGCCCTACTATCAGGCGTGGAGTTCGCTGGCGCGAACGTTCCGCGAGTTGCACTGGGACAGCATCGGCGAGTCGGTGGAGCGCCAACTGCCCGACCTGATCAAGCGGGCCGCCAAGATCGGCGGCGGCCAAAGCACGTTGCGCCTGCTTCCCAACATAAAGCAGCCGCGCTACATGAGTGCCGTCGACATTCACGCGATGCCGGGCGGCTATCACGCCGATCTCGCCGCCGACGACGTCTACGCCGGTGCGGTGTCCGATCGCGGCGGCTACTACCATATTCTCATGTTCCTCGGCGGGCGCGCCCATCAGATCGAGGAGAAGCCTGGAAAGCTGATCGGCGAAAGCTTCGCCAACAACATCGTCCAATATGTCCGGCTCAAGTTTCCCGATCTACAGGTCCGCCGCCTGCTGGACATCGGCTGCTGCAACGCCCGCAACACGCTGCCCTACGTCGACGCATTCCCCGGCGCCGAGATCCACGGCATCGATCTGTCGGCCGCCCAACTCCGCTATGGGCTGGCGCGCGCCACCGCCTTCGGCAAGACGATCCATTTGTCGCAACAAAATGCCGAGCACACCGATTTTCCCGCCGGCCACTTCGACCTCGTGGTGTCGTCGGCCGTGTTTCACGAGACGGCGCGGACGGCCGCCCTCAACATCCTCAAGGAGTGCCACCGGCTGCTGCGGCCCGGCGGCGCTACCGTCCACTCGGAGCGCCGCTTCTATCGCGGACTGTCGCCCTTCGACGCGTTCCTCGAGGACTGGGAGTGTTACTACGACAACGAGCCATTCAAGGCGACGTGGCGAGAACTCAATCCCACGGCCCTGCTTGCGGCGTCCGGCTTTGCGGCCGACACCATCGCGCACCACGGGGTGACGCGGGTCGCGGCGGGCGAGACGAAACTCCTCGATCCCGAGCGCGGCCCCGGCGCCATCTTCAGCGCCCGCAAAGGAACGTGACGCCGATCTAGATCGCGATGCAGACCTTGCCGAAGTGGCGGCCGGCCGCAAGGTGATCGAAGGCCGCCGCTGCGTCGGCGAGAGCGAACACGCGGTCGATCACCGGCTTTATCCGGTGAACTGCCATGGCGCGCAACATCGCCTCGAACCCCTCGCGGTGGCCGACGGCAATTCCTTGGATGCAAACATTGCGCGAGCCGATCAGCGGAATCAGAAAATCGCTGCGCGCGCCCGCCAGCACGCCGATTAGGGAAATGATGCCGCCCGGCCGCACCGCACGAATCGACTGCTTCAGCGTGCCGGCACCGCCCACTTCAACGACGTTGTCGACGCCGCGACCGCCGGTCCATTGCAGCGCCGTTTTGCCCCAGTCCTGGTCGCTGGCGTAGTTGATCAGACAATCGGCACCGAGCGCCGCCGCCCGTTCGAGCTTGGCGTCGCTCGATGAAGTGACGATCACGCGGGCGCCGCACGCCTTGGCAAACTGCAGCGCGAACAGCGACACGCCGCCAGTCCCCTGCACTAGCACCACGTCGCCGGCCCTCACCCCGCCATAGGTGACGAGCGCGCTCCAGGCGGTGAGCGCGGCGCAGGGCAGCGCTGCCGCCTCGATGTCGGAGAGCGGCGCGGGCGTCGCCACCAGTCCCTGCTCGCCGAACGCGCGGAACTCCGCCAGCACCCCGTCGCGCGCGCGACCGAGGTCGGAATCGAGCACGGCCTCGCTGGGCTCGCCGGCCAGCCAATCCTGGAAGAAGCAACCAGTCACGCGATCGCCCGGCAGCCACCGTTTTACGGCGTGGCCGACCGCGATCACCTCGCCCGCCCCGTCGGACAGCGGCACGAGGTCGGCCGTCTTCTGCCGCGCCCCATAGCCTCCCTTGAGAATGAGGGTGTCGCGGAAGTTGAGCGAGGCCGCCCGCAGACGCACGATTACCTCGCCCGGCCCAGGCGAGGGTTGGGGCCGATCGCACAAGCGCAGCTTCTCCGGTCCGCCCAAGGTGCCAAGGACCATGGCTTTCATCGGCTATACCTCCGCGCATACAGCGACGACCGAGCGCCCACGGCGACGTCGTCACGGCCATCATCGACCATGGAGCGGCGTGCCGTCATGACCAATCGGGCCAGGCCGGTCGTCGTTTCCGAGGCAAGTTTGCGGTTTGCCACCGGCCTCAGGAAAGGCAAGCCCCTCGCGGCGCAAAAAAGGGGCGCCGAAGCGCCCCTTTTCCGTCGGTGGTAGACCCACCGCTCATCTTGATCGGACTAGAAGTCCATGTCGTCCATGCCGCCACCCGGCGCCGCCGGCCCAGCGGACTTTTTCTCGGGCTTCTCGGCTACCATCGCCTCGGTGGTGATGATCAGGCCGGCGACCGAAGCCGCATCCTGCAGGGCCGTGCGCACGACCTTGGCCGGGTCAACGATGCCCTTTTTCACCAGGTCGCCGTAGGTCTCCTCCTGGGCGTCGAAACCGAAGTTGCGGTCCTTCTGCTCGAACAGCTTCGAGACCACGACGGCTCCGTTGACGCCGGCATTCTCGGCGATCTGTTTCACGGGGGCTTGCAACGCCCGGCGAATGATCTCGATGCCGGTCTTCTCGTCGTCGTTCGAGCCCGACATCTTGTCGAGCAGGCGACTGCAGAACAGCAACGCCGTCCCGCCGCCCGGAACAATGCCCTCCTCGACCGCGGCGCGGGTCGAGTTCAGGGCGTCGTCGACTCGATCCTTACGCTCCTTGACCTCGACCTCGGTCGAGCCGCCGACCTTGATCACCGCAACGCCGCCGGCCAGCTTGGCCAGCCGCTCCTGCAGCTTCTCCTTGTCGTACTCGGAGGTCGTCTCCTCGATCTGCGCCCGGATCTGGCTGCAACGCCCCTCGATGTCCTTCTTCGAACCGCTGCCGCTCACGATCGTGGTGTCTTCCTTGCCGATCATGACCTTCTTGCAGCGGCCGAGCATGTCGAGCGTGACGCTCTCCAGCTTGATACCGAGTTCTTCCGAAATCATCGTGCCGTTGGTCAGGAGGGCGATGTCTTCGAGCATCGCCTTGCGACGATCGCCGAAGCCCGGCGCCTTGACCGCCGCCACCTTGAGTCCGCCGCGCAGCTTGTTGACGACCAGCGTCGCCAACGCCTCGCCTTCGACATCCTCAGCGATGATGAGGAGCGGTTTGCCGGTCTTGGCCACCGCCTCGAGCACCGGCAGCAGCGGCTGCAGGTTGGCCAGCTTCTTCTCGTGGATCAGCAGGTACGGATCATCGAGCTCGGCCACCATCTTCTCGGCGTTGGTGATGAAATAGGGCGACAAATAACCGCGATCGAACTCCATGCCCTCGACCACCTCGAGTTCGGTGGCGAAGCCCTTGGCTTCTTCGACGGTGATGACGCCTTCCTTGCCGACCTTCTCCATCGCCTCGGCGATAATCGCGCCGATTTCCTTCTCGCCGTTGGCGGCGATGGTACCGACCTGGGCGATCTCGGTGCGGCTGTTGATCTTCTTTGCGTTCTTCTTGATGTCCGCGACGACTACCTCGACGGCCTTGTCGAGGCCGCGCTTTAGATCCATCGGATTGGCGCCGGCGGCAACGGCCTTGGCGCCCTCGCGCACGATCGCCTGGGCGAGGACAGTGGCGGTGGTGGTGCCATCGCCCGCCTCGTCGGCACAGCGCTGGGCGACATCCTTCACGAGCTGGGCGCCCATGTTCTCGAACTTGTCGGCGAGCTCGATCTCCTTGGCGACGGTGACGCCGTCCTTGGTGATGCGGGGCGGGCCGAACGACTTGTCGAGGACGACGTTGCGGCCTTTCGGGCCCAACGTGACCTTGACGGCGTTCGCGAGAATATCGACCCCGTGCAGCATGCGCTCGCGCGCATCAGCGGAGAATTTGACGATTTTTCCTGCCATGGCAGTGTTTCCTTTGTTCGATCGGATGCGGTCAGGCGGCCTTCTTCGACGCCGACTTGCCCTCGATGATGCCCAAAATGTCGGATTCCTTGACGATGAGGAGGTCCTCACCATCCATCTTGACCTCGGTACCGGAGTACTTGCCGAACAGCACCCGGTCGCCGGCCTTGACCGTCATGGCGACGATGTCGCCCTTTTCGTTGCGCGCCCCCGGACCCACGGCCATCACTTTCCCTTCCATGGGTTTCTCTTTGGCGGTGTCCGGAATGATGATGCCACCGGCGGTGCGTTGCTCTTCTTCCAGGCGACGGATCACGACGCGATCATGCAAAGGCTTGAATTTCATTGATTTTTTCCCTTCCTGGGCGGTCTGGTGCTGGGCTGGCGCATGCTTAGCAGTCAGTGGCAGAGAGTGCCAGCCCTTTCGGCCGCGGATTTAGGGAATGGGGCCGGTCCTGTCAAGGGGTGGCGGGCGCGTGGCCCAGCCATCGACCGGGGTCCGCCCACCTAACCGCCGCCAGCAGTCAGGCCAAAAACGAAGGCTGGCTGCGGTCGTCGGCAGCGGCCGGGTTCATCACCCGCACCGGTTGCCCGGCCAGGAACGCGACGATGTTCTCGACCGTGTCTTCAAAGAACATGCGGTAGGTCTTTTCGGTGACATAGCCCACGTGCGGCGTCAGCACCACGTTGGGCAGGTGGCGGAACGGATGATCGAGCGGCAACGGCTCGCGGTCGAAGGCATCGAGCGCCGCGCCGGCGATCCGGCCCGCTTCGAGCGCGGCGATCAACGCCCGCTCGTCGACGATGGGGCCGCGCGAGGTGTTGACGACGACGGCATCCCGCTTCATCAGGGCGAGTTCGCGCGCGCCCACCAGGCCGCGCGTCGCCTTGCGCAGCACCATGTGCACGGTGACGATGTCGGCCTGCCGAAAGAGGTCATCCTTGGCCACACAGACCGCGCCGGCCGACTCGGCCCGTGCCGGCGTCATATGAGGGCTCCAGCCGATCACCGTCATGCCGAACGCTTTGCCGACCTTGGCCACCTGGCTGCCCAGGCGGCCGACGCCGATCACCCCAAGCGTAAGATACGAAACGTCGCGCCCCATCCGCTGCTGCCAGCCGCCGTCGCGGGCATGGGCCTGCTCGCCGCCCACGTTGCGGAGCAGCCCGAGGATCAGCGCCCAGGTCAATTCCGCCGTGGCGCCATTGGGGGCGCGTGTGCCGCACATCAGGATGCCGAGATCGCGCGCGGCGCCGACATCCATCGCGGCGTTGCGCGGCGCCGTCGAGCAAACGAGTTTGAGCTGGGGCAGACGCTGCAACAGCGAACGGGTAAACGCCGTGCGCTCGCGCATCGTGCAGACAATGGAGAACGGCTGCAGGCGCGCGACCAGGGCGTCCTCGTCCTCGAGGTGATCGTTGAAGACGGTAAGGCCGCAGTCGGGCGGCAGGCTAGACCAGTCGGCCAGGCGCAAGGCGTTGTTGAGGTAGTCGTCGATGATGGCGATGCGCGGCATGGCCGTTACTCCAGGAACCAGGGCAACGAGAAATCGGTGGCGGCGGCGGGGTGCATCACGCGGGTCGGTTCGCCGGCGAGAAGGGCGGCGATGTTTTGCAGTGTTTCGCGATAGAAGATGCGGTAGGCGTTTTCGGTGACGT
>SHVP01000015.1 GCA_009694165.1 Alphaproteobacteria bacterium | reverse complement strand
CGTTCATTCAGGATCCGGGTGCCGTCAGCGGCCGGCCGCGTTTCGGCGACTGGCGCCAGATCAACGCCCAGGCCCTGGTGACCGGCCGCGTCACTACTGAGGCGGACGGCCGTCTGCGTGCGGAGTTCCGATTGTGGGACGTGTTCGGCGAGCAGCAGTTGACCGGTCTGGTCTACACCAGCACCTTCGCCAACTGGCGGCGCGTCGCGCACCTGATTTCCGACGCCATCTACAAACGCCTGACCGGCGAAGACGGCTACTTCGATACGCGCGTCGTGTATGTGTCCGAAACGGGGGCGGCGGACAAACGGGTCAAGCGCCTCGCCATCATGGACCAGGACGGCGCCAATCATAAATATCTATCAAGCGGCAACGAACTCGTGCTGACGCCGCGCTTCTCGCCGACGCGGCAGGAAATCACCTACCTCAGCTACTTCAACCAGAAGCCGCGCGTGTACATCTACAATATCGACACCGGGCAGCAGGAAATTCTCGGCGACGATCGGGTGTTCCCCGGCATGACCTTCGCGCCGCGCTTTTCGCCCGACGGCAACCAGGTCGTTTTCAGCGTGGCGACCGACGGCAACTCTGACATCTACACGATGGATATCCGCACCCGCCGCGTCGAGCGCCTGACTTCGCACCTGGCGATCGACACCTCGCCGTCCTATTCGCCCGACGGCACCCAGGTCGTGTTCAACTCCGACCGTTCCGGTACCCAACAGCTCTATGTCATGGAAGCGAACGGCGAGAACCAACGACGGATCTCGACCGGACAAGGCCGCTATGCAACGCCGGTATGGTCGCCGCGCGGCGACTTGGTCGCCTTCACCAAGCTCGCCAACGGTCGCTTCTACATCGGGGTCATGCGACCGGATGGATCGGGCGAACGGTTGCTGACGGAAAGCTTCCTCGACGAAGGCCCGACCTGGGCGCCGAACGGCCGAGTCCTCATGTTTTTCCGCCAGGAACCGCGCGACGACCGCGGTCGCGGCGGCCAAACCAGGCTTTGGTCGATTGACCTCACCGGCTACAACGAGCGGATCGTCCTCACCCCGCTTGATGGGTCGGACCCCGCCTGGTCGCCGCTGTCGTCCGGCGGTCGCTAACGGGGACCCGGCAAGCCCTTTATCGGCCATACATATTTGAGCAAGGGCTGGACAAGGGGGGGGGCCCAGCGTATGTTCCGCGCCAGCACGGGCGTAAAGCATCGCAGTCGTGCACGGGCGCGTTGCAAGCCCAACACAATGCGTTATTGTGCCTACGTCATTCAGAGGGACATCCCCTTCCACCTTTGGCAATAAAGCCGCTATTGGAGACCATTCGATGCGCTTGAAGTTTACCTCGTTGATTGCGGCCGTCCTTCTTGTGGCTGCTTGCGAGACCATGGAGCAACAGGGCGCCGGCGCCGGTGGCCAAGGCGGTGCAACCACGGCTCCCGGCACTGGCACTGCCGGTTCGCAGGCCTCAACCCAGCCGAGCGCGCCTGCACCGGGCTCGCAGGCCGACCTGGTCGCCAACGTCGGCGATCGCGTCTTCTTCGACTACGACAAGTTCGACCTGAAGCCGGAAGCCCGCCGGACGCTCGAGCGGCAGGCGGCTTGGCTGAAGCGCTTCCCGAACGTCAACCTGATAGTCGAGGGCCATGCTGACGAGCGTGGCACCCGCGAGTACAACCTCGCGCTTGGCGAACGGCGAGCCAACGCGACCAAAAACTTTCTCGTCTCGCAGGGTATCGAGGCGCGTCGCCTGCGGACCGTCAGCTACGGCAAAGAGCGGCCGGTGGCGCTGGGATCCAACGAGACCGCCTGGGCGCAAAATCGCCGCGGCGTTGCGGTCGTCCAGTAGCGATCGCCGACTTTCGTTTTAAAACGCCTGCCCTCCGGGTTTCCCGGGGGCAGGCGTTTTTCTTTTTGGCTTCCCGGATTCGGCCACAATTGCCGGCTTGAATGGCTCGCATGCTGGCTGGTTCGCCAACCTTCGCCCACCGTTTCGCGCTCACGCGCTTGGCTCCGACGGTCGTGATACTGATCGGCATCGTCGGATGCGCCGAGTTCATGTCTGGCGGGACGGTGGATCCGCTGGTCGATGCGAGGAACCCGGGGCCGCTTTCCGACCCACTCTTGCGGCTTCCGCCTATCGGCCCGCCGGGCTCCCAAGCGGACCTCGTGGCCAACGTGGGCGATCGGGTCTACTTCGACTACGACCAATCGGACCTGCGGGCGAGGCGCGCCTAACCCTCGAACGGCAGGCAGCGTGGCTCAATCGTTTTCCCTTGGTCCGGGCAAGGATCGAGGGCCATTGCGACGAGTACGGTACGTGCGAGTACAACATCGCGCTTGGCGAGCGACGGGCCCATGCGGTCAAGAATTTCCTCATCGCCCAGGGTGTCGATGGGGATCGCTTGCGGACGTTGAGCTACGGCAAGGAGGAGCCCGTGGTGTTGGGATCGAACGAGACCGCCTGGGCAGCGAACCGCCGTGCTGTTACCGTTCTCGTGACTGATAGACTCTCTCGATAGAGGCGACGCATGATTCAGGTATTGTTCGATTCACTCCGCCGCGGCTGCGTCGTCCTCGCCGTGGCCGCCGGCTGCTTTGGCGCGCTGCCGGCGCTGGCCCAGCAAAGCGGCGAGCTCCGGGCCATCATCCAGCGCATCAACCAGCTCGAGGGACAACTGCGCGACGTCGAGCGTTCGGTTTACCGCGCCGATGGTCCGCCCGCCGCCGGCCAGCGCCCACCCCCGGTCATCGTCCGCGAAGCCGAGTCGGCGACGCCGGGGCCGGTAACCCAGCGCCTCACCGCGCTCGACGACCGCATCAACGGGATCGAGAGCGAGATGACCAAGCTGACCGGCTCGATCGAGGGCGCCTTGATCGAGTTGCGCGGGCTGCGCGACCGCTTCGACAAACTGGTCGCCGACGTCGATTTCCGCCTGACCGAACTCGAGCGGTCGCGCGGTTCGGCGGCGGGGCCGGGGCCAGCACCCGGCCCGGCGGCGCCCCCGCCGCAGACGGCGGCGCGCGACGATCGCTTGCCCGGACAAAGCGGCGTCGAGCAAGCTCGCCGCCAATCGACTGGAACGTTGCAGCCGCCACCCGGCAGCGTGCCGGTTCCGGTTCAGCCGGCGCGCTCGGTCCTGCCACCCGGCAAGCCGGACGAGCAATACGCCTTTGCGCGCAGCCTGCTCGAAAAGCTCGACTACGCCGGTGCCCAGGCCGCCTTTGCCGAGTTCCTGCAGAAAAACCGCGATCACGAGCTGGCGGCCAATGCGCATTACTGGCTAGGCGAAACCTTTTACGTGCGGCAGCACTACGCCGACGCGGCGTCGGCCTTCCTCGACGGCTATCGGCGATTCCCCAAGGCGCAGAAGGCGCCAGACAGCCTGCTCAAGTTGGGGCTGTCCCTGGCCAGCCTCGGAGACAAGGACCAAGCCTGCGGCTCGATCAGTCAACTGCTCAAAGACTATCCCAATGCCGAAGCGCAAATCCGTCGCCGCGCCGAACAGGAAAAAACGCGTCTCGCCTGTCGCTAGGCGCCGTCGCCCGGGCGGGGCCCGGCGTGTCAGCGCCGCCCAGTTTGCCACGGCGATGGCGGCGTTCGAACCGTTCGAGGATCAGCCGCACCTGGCGGTCGCCGTCTCCGGCGGCGCCGACTCCCTGGCCCTCTGCTTGCTCGCGGCGGAGTGGGCGGCGACACGGGGAGGTCGCGTCACTGCTCTCACCGTCGACCACGGCCTGCGGAGAGAATCGGCCGGCGAGGCAAGACAGGTGGGCCGAATCCTGGCCGGGCGCGGCATCCGTCACGTTATCCGTCGCTGGGGCGGCGCCAAACCGGCAACCGGCATCCCGGCCGCCGCGCGCGCGGCTCGCTATGCCTTGCTCGATGGGTGGTGTGCCGACCACGGTGTGCTGCACCTCCTGCTCGCGCATCAACGCGACGACGTCGCCGAGACAGTGGCTCTCCGGGCTGGTCGCGGCAGCGGCTTCGACGGGCTCGCCGGCATGTCGGCCGTGATCGAACTGCCGACGCATCGGCGTTTGCGACCGTTGTTGACCGTTCCGGCCGCGCGCCTGCGCGCGACCTTGCGCGCCCGCGCGCTGGGTTGGATCGACGATCCGACCAATCGCGATCCACGCTTTGCACGCGCCCGCTTGCGGGCCGGTCGTCTCGATGGCGCGACCTGGTCGGGCTGGGCGCGCCGGATGGCGGCAATCCGGATCCATGACGAAATCGCGACCGCTCTCCTGTTGGCGCGTTCCGCCCTCGTCGATCCGGCCGGTTTTTGCCGCCTCGACCTCGCGGTCCTGCGCGCGGCACCGCGGCCGCTGGCGGCGCGGGCGCTGGCGCGCGCGCTCCTCTGCGTTGGCGGGGGGCACTACCCGCCTGGCCGCGCGAGCCTCGCCCGCGTTGTTGACCGCCTCTTCGACGGCGCCGCGACGAGCGTCACCCTGTCGGGCTGTCGCATCGTCGCGACCGCCGGGTTCCTCACCGTGCTCCGCGAGACGCGGGGGGCGGGGGAGATTCGGCGCCTCGCCGGCGTCGGTCGGCACCAGGTGCAGTGGGACGGTCGCTTCGAACTGGCGGTCAGAGCGGCGGGCGCGGTGACGGTTGCCCGCCTTGGCATGGCCAATTGGCTCGCCCGCCGGGCCAAACTCGTGGTGCCGGCCGCACTCCCTGCGGCGGCCATGGCGGCAGCTCCGGCTCTTTACCGTCGCGGCCGGCTGGTGATTCAGCCGGATTTGCGTCGTCCCGCGCTCGCGCTGCCTTCAGCCCACACCAGCGCTAGCGCCGTGTTCGCCCCCCGGCACATGCTAATTTCGGGTTCGTTTGCCGTTGCTTAACCGAGGTTCCGCACTATCTTAGGGGTGTACGGCGCCAGGCCGGTCCAGGGACAATTTCCACGTGAATAACTTCGGCAGGAATCTTGCGCTGTGGGCAATCATCGCCCTGTTGGTCGTGGCGCTGTTCCAACTATTCCAAAGCCCGAGCGGCCGCGGCCCCGAGCGCGACCTAGCGTTTTCGGAATTCCTCGCCGAGGTCGCAAGCGGCCAGGTCCGCGAAGTGACGATAAAAGGAAATTCGATCGGCGGCGCCTATACCGACGGCCGCGCCTTCAAGACCTATTCGCCCTTCGACCCTCAGTTGGTGCAGCGGTTGACCGAAAAGGGCGTCACCATTCGGGCGGCGCCGGCCGAAGACAACGTGCCCTCGCTGTTCAGCGTGTTGTTGTCGTGGTTCCCAATGCTGCTGCTGATCGGCGTCTGGATTTTCTTCATGCGCCAGATGCAGTCGGGCGGCGGCAAGGCGATGGGATTCGGCAAGTCGCGGGCGCGTCTGCTGACCGAGCGCCATGGTCGGGTGACCTTCGAGGACGTTGCCGGCATCGACGAGGCCAAGGACGAGCTCGAAGAGATCGTCGAGTACCTCAAGGATCCGCAGAAATTCCAGCGCCTCGGCGGCAAGATCCCCAAAGGCGCGCTGCTGGTCGGTCCGCCCGGCACGGGTAAGACGTTGCTCGCCCGCGCGATCGCCGGCGAAGCCAATGTCCCCTTCTTCACCATTTCAGGGTCGGACTTCGTCGAGATGTTCGTCGGCGTCGGCGCTTCGCGCGTGCGCGACATGTTCGAACAGGCGAAGAAGAACGCCCCCTGCATCATCTTCATCGATGAGATCGACGCCGTCGGTCGCCATCGCGGCGCCGGGCTCGGCGGCGGCAACGACGAGCGCGAACAGACGCTGAACCAGCTCCTGGTCGAGATGGACGGCTTCGAAAGCAACGAAGGCGTCATCCTGATTGCGGCGACCAACCGCCCCGACGTGCTGGACCCGGCGCTGTTGCGCCCCGGCCGGTTCGACCGGCAGGTGGTGGTGCTCAATCCCGATATCCTCGGTCGCGAAAAGATCCTCAAGGTCCACATGCGGAAGGTGCCAATCGGCCCCGATGTCGTGGCCCGCACGATCGCCCGCGGCACCCCGGGGTTCTCGGGCGCCGATCTCGCCAACCTGGTCAACGAGGCGGCGTTGCTGGCTGCCCGCAAGGGCAAGCGCGTCGTCACCATGGACGAGTTCGAGCATGCCAAGGACAAGGTGATGATGGGCGCCGAGCGCCGTTCGATGGTCATGTCCGAATCGGAGAAACGCCTCACCGCCTATCACGAGGCCGGGCACGCGTTGGTGACGCTCAACGTTCCGGCGACCGATCCGATCCACAAGGCAACGATTATTCCGCGCGGACGGGCACTCGGGCTGGTGCAACGGTTGCCCGAGGCCGATCGCTATTCGCAGTCGCGCGAATATCTCGAGTCGGCGCTGACCATCGCTTTCGGTGGCCGCGTTGCCGAGGAGCTGATCTTCGGCCACGACAAGGTTACGACCGGCGCGTCGAGCGACATCAAGATGGCGACCGAGTTGGCGCGCCGCATGGTCACCGAATGGGGCATGAGCGAAAAGCTGGGGCCGCTCCGCTTCGACGACAACGAGCAGGAGGTCTTCCTCGGCCACTCGGTCACGCAGCGCAAGAACGTGTCCGACGCCACCGCCGAATTGATCGACGCCGAAATTCGTCAGTTGATTGACACCGCCAATCAACGGGCCAAGGAGATTCTCACCAACCAGCTCGACGACCTGCACAGGCTGGCCAAAGGCCTGCTCGAGTACGAAACCCTGTCGGGCGATGAGATCAAGGCGCTGTTGCGCGGCGAAACCATCGTGCGCAGCGACGGAACCGAGACCGAGGATCTGACGCCGCCGGCAACGTCGCCGATTCCCACCGCCGGCGGCCGCAAGAGCCCGGGTGGGCTCGATCCGTCGCCACAACCAGGGTCGTGATCGCTCCCACCGACGCCCAGGCGCTCGACCAGGACCCCGCTTACACGCGGGGTTTTTCGCATTCGACCTACCTGCTACCGATCCCCGGCCGAACCGACGGTCCGCTGCTGGCCGGGGGACCCCTCCGCTTCGACCGCGCCCAGGTGTTGGCGCGGGCGGGGACAGAGCCCTGTCGCGCCGTGACCTCCTCGCTGGCCGAGCTGCGCGGGTGGGCCGCACGAACCGGTACCACGGCCGTGCTCGACAAGGTCCTCGATCGCCTCACCGCGGCGCGATTGCCGATCGCCGGGACGCCGCTCGACCGTCCGCGGCTGATGGGCGTCGTCAACGTCACCCCCGACAGCTTCTTCGATGGTGGTCGCTATGCCAGTGCGGATCGAGCCGTCCAACTGGGCGGGCGCCTGGCCGAGGAGGGTGCCGACTTCCTCGATATCGGCGGCGAATCGACGCGCCCGGGCGCCGACCCGGTCGACGAGGCGGAGGAGCGCCGCCGCGTTCTTCCGGTGATCGCAGGCCTGCATGACCGTCGCCCGCTGTCGATCGACACGCGCAAGGCCGGCATCATGCGGGTGGCGGTGGCCGCCGGCGCCCGAATCATCAACGATGTCAGCGCACTGGCATTCGACCCGCACAGCCTGCCGACCGCCGCAGCGCTCGGCGTGCCGATCGTCCTCATGCATGCGCAGGGCGACCCGCGCACCATGCAAAAGGACCCGCGCTACGACAACGTGGTGCTCGACGTGTTCGATTACCTGGCGGAGCGCGTCGCAGCCTGCGAGGCGGCCGGCATCCCGCGCGCGCACCTGGTCGTCGATCCCGGCATCGGCTTCGGCAAGACTGATGCCCATAATCTGGCGCTGCATCGCTGCATCGCCTTGTTCCATGGCCTCGGCTGCGCCGTCCTCGTCGGCGCCTCGCGCAAGGCGACGATCGGTCGCCTGGCGGGTGGGGCCGCCGCCGACGACCGCCTCCCGGGATCGCTGGCGATTGCCGTCTGGCTCGCGACCCAGGGTGTTCAAGTGATCCGGATCCATGACGTCGCGGCGACGCGCCAGGCGCTCATTGTCGCCCGTGCCGTTGCCGACGCTGTCTTCTAGCGGTTTGGCTCTGTAACACTTTGTGTTGCGTGTCCGATTCGAAGGCCGCTAAAACGATCTGTGATGACTCGCCAATATTTCGGTACCGACGGAATCCGCGGCACCGCTAATCGCCACCCGATGACGGCGGAAGTGGCGCTGCGCCTCGGTATGGCGGCGGGACGGCAGTTCTATCGCGGCGATCACCGCCATAGGGTCGTCGTCGGCAAGGACACCCGGTTGTCGGGCTACATGCTCGAGCCGGCGCTGACCGCGGGCTTCATTTCCATGGGCATGGACGTCATTCTCGTCGGCCCGATGCCGACGCCGGCCGTGGCCATGCTGACGCGCAGCCTGCGGGCAGATCTCGGCGTGATGATCTCGGCTTCGCACAATCCCTATGAGGACAATGGCATCAAGCTGTTCGATCCCGACGGCTTCAAATTGTCCGACGACGTCGAGCGCGCCATTGAGGCGCGCATGGAAAACGGTGCGACCGACGATCTCGTCGAATCGCGAAAGCTCGGGCGGGCGCAGCGTCTCGAAGACGCCCAAGGGCGCTATACCGAATTCGTCAAGGCGACCTTTCCCCGCGGCCGCACCCTCGACGGCCTGAAGGTCGTCATCGATTGTGCCCACGGCGCCGCCTACCGCGTTGCGCCGACCGTGCTGTGGGAACTCGGCGCCGAGGTCGTACCCCTGGGTGTCCAGCCCGACGGATTCAACATCAACCGTAAGTGCGGTTCGACTTCGCCCCACGCGATGTGCGAACAGGTGGTGGCTCACGGCGCCCATATAGGGATCGCCCTCGACGGCGACGCCGACCGCGTCGTCATTGCCGACGAGAAGGGGCGACTGCTCGACGGCGATCAGCTGATGGCCCTGATCGCCGGTCGCTGGCACCGCGACGGTCGGTTGCAGGGCGGCGTCGTGACCACGGTGATGTCGAACCTCGGTTTCGAGCACTATTTGCGTAAGCAGGGCATCGCGTTGCATCGCGTCGCCGTCGGCGATCGCTACGTTCTCGAGGGGATGCGCGAGCGCGGCTGGAACCTCGGCGGCGAACAATCAGGTCACATGATCCTGTCCGATTTTTCCACCACCGGCGACGGGTTGATCGCTGCGCTGCAAGTCTTGGCGGCGGCGGTCGAGGAACAGCGACCGCTCAGCGAATTGGGGCGCTGCTTCACGCCAATTCCGCAGACGCTGCGCAACGTGCGCTATGGCAACGGCTCGCCGCTCGACCATCCCGATGTCCGCCAGGCGATCGGCGACGGCGAACGAAAGATCGCGACGACCGGACGGTTGCTGATTCGGCCGTCGGGAACCGAGCCGGTCATCCGGGTGATGGGCGAGGGCACGGATCAACGCCTGGTCAACGACGTGGTCGACTCGATTGTCTTCGCGCTCGAGCGCGCGGCCGCAGGGTGACCGTCTCCGCCTGAACGGCGCCCGATCGTGCGATCAGTTCGTCAGCGGCAGTTTCGCCGGGTCGTGGGCGAAATTCTCGGCCGGAACGAACTTGACTTCCTCGGTTCCCGGCGGCTGCCGGTACATCTCCAGGGTTGAGGTGTTGCGCTTTTCGAAATAGACCATCGCCAGCGGGTACCAGCCCGGTTCGGCGACGTTGACCTCGATCGGCGGCAAGAACGCATCGGAGGTAACGCCGGGGAGCTCGTAGATCATCTTGCCGCTCAGCCACACCCGCGGGCCATCGTTGTGCTGGAACGTCGCCAGGTAGGTGCCCGGCTTGTCGAACTTGATGACCCCCTCGATTAGCGCTCCGACCAGGTCGGTGCTGGTATGGGTCAGCACCTTCCCGTCGCCCACCTTGTAGTTGAGCATCGGCAACGGCGGCCCGGGCTGGAATTTCTCGGTCCGTGCCATGCGCAGCACTTCATCGACATGGTTGAATTCGCCGCTGTAGTAGCGGACGGCTAGGCCCGACTTGACGGCGTCGGCCGCGGGCTGCGGCTTGGCGGGGCTAGGCCTTTCGGCCGCGGCGGCCATGCCGTCGGGCAGCAGTGTTGCCGCGGCCAGCGCACAGGCTGCCAACTGCCGACCAAACCGGATTCCCATGCATTCCTCCCCATGCGGGCGACCTCTACGGGCCGTCCCTGGGCCACATCTTTTCACGACCCTGGCGGCTGGCGCAATTCGCCCATGCCGCCGCCATGGGCTTCGCAACCTGTTGGTAACATGGGACAAAACGTTCGTTGACTCGTGCCTCACGGACACCTATAGACGCCGCGGGCCACAACCCCCCAACGGGTTGCAGCCATTCTGGAAGGAATGTGCCAATGCTCTCCAATACCCGCCCGGCCGTGCGGCCCGGCAATCCCAATTTTTCCTCAGGTCCCTGTGCCAAGCGTCCCGGCTGGTCGGTCAGCGCGCTGCAGGGCGCTTGCGTCGGGCGCTCGCACCGCTCCAAGGACGGCAAGGCCAAGATCGTCGCCGCGGTCGAGCAGAGCCGGGTTCTGCTCGGGCTGCCCAAGGACTACAGGATCGCCATCGTGCCGGGCTCGGACACGGGCGCGGTGGAAATGGCCTTGTGGTCGCTGCTGGGCGCGCGCGGCGTCGATGCGCTGGCCTGGGAGAGTTTCGGCGAAGGCTGGGTGACCGACATCCAAAAACAACTGAAGCTCAAGGACGTGCGGACGCTGACGGCGCCTTACGGTCGCCTGCCCGATCTGAAGCAGGTCGATTTTTCCCGCGACGTGGTGTTCACGTGGAATGGCACGACCTCGGGGGTATGCGTGCCGAACGGCGACTGGATCCCCGACGACCGCGGCGGCCTGACCATCTGCGACGCGACCTCAGCGGTCTTCGCCATGGACCTGCCGTGGCCCAAGCTCGATGTGGCGACCTATTCCTGGCAAAAGGTGCTGGGCGGCGAGGGTGGGCACGGCATCCTCATCCTCGGTCCGCGCGCTATTCAACGGCTCGAAAGCTATGCCCCCCCCTGGCCGCTGCCCAAGATCTTCCGCATGACCAAGGGCGGCAAGTTCGACGACAGCATCTTCAAGGGTTCAACCATCAACACGCCGTCGTTGCTGTGCGTCGAAGACGCCCTCGACGGCCTCAGCTGGGCCAAGCGGGTCGGCGGCGTGCCCGCGTTGATCAGCCGTTCGCGCGCCAATCTGGCGGCGGTCGAACGCTGGGTGAAGCAGTCGACCTGGGCAGCGTTTCTGGCCGAAGAACCGGCGGCTAGGTCGTGCACCTCGGTTTGTCTCAAGATTGCCGACCCGTGGTTCACCGTGCAGCTGGCGGCCAACCAAGGTGCCATCGTCTCGCGGATGGCGGCGCTGCTCGAAACGGAGAAGGTCGCCTACGACGTCGAAGGCTATCGCGACGCGCCGCCTGGCCTTCGCATCTGGTGTGGCGCCACGGTGGAGGAAGGCGACGTCAAGGCGCTGTTGCCGTGGCTCGACTGGGCCTTCGCCCAGGTCAAAGAACAACCCGCTGCCTGAACGGAATGGGCCGATGCCAAAAGTCCTGATTTCCGACCAACTGAGTTCCCGCGCGGCCGCCATTTTTCGCGAACGCGGGGTCGAGGTCGACGAGAAAGTCGGCCTCAAGCCGGCCGAGCTGATCGCCTGCATCGGCGCCTATGACGGCCTTGCCATTCGCTCGGCGACCAAGGTCACGGCCGACGTGCTCAAGGCGGGCAAGAACCTGAAGGTCGTGGGTCGCGCCGGGATCGGCGTCGACAACGTCGATCTGGCGGCGGCCACCGCGCGCGGCGTCGTGGTGATGAATACGCCCTTCGGCAACTCGATCACCACCGCCGAGCACGCCGTCGCCATGCTCATGGCCCTCGCCCGCCAACTGCCGGCGGCCAACGCCTCGACGCATGCGGGCAAGTGGGAGAAATCGCGTTTCATGGGGGTCGAGGTCTACGGCAAGACGCTCGGCGTGATCGGGTGCGGCAATATCGGCGCGATCGTCGCCGACCTCGCCCTCGGACTGAAGATGAAGGTGATCGCGCACGATCCCTATCTGTCGGCCGAGCGTGCCCGCGCCCTCGGCGTCGAGAAAGTCGACCTCGATGAGCTGTTTCGTCGCGCCGACTTCATCACCTTGCATACGCCGCTGACCGAAGCCACCCGCAACGTCATTAGAAAGGACACGATCGCCAAGATGAAGGACGGCGTGCGGATCGTGAACTGCGCCCGCGGCGGCCTGGTGGTCGAGGAGGATCTGAAGGCGGCGATCGAATCAGGCAAGGTCGGCGGTGCGGCCCTTGACGTCTTTCTCGAGGAACCGGCGAAGAAGAACGTCCTGTTCGGCCTCGAGCAGGTGATCGCCACCCCGCATCTCGGCGCCTCGACGAGCGAGGCGCAGGAGAACGTGGCGCTCCAGATCGCCGAACAGATGTCCGATTTCCTGGTCCAGGGCGCCGTCGTCAACGCGCTCAACATGCCCTCGATCAGCGGCGAGGATGCACCGAAGTTGCGGCCGTATCTCAGGCTGGCCGAGCAGGTGGGCAGTTTCGTAGGCCAGGTCGGCGAGCCCAATATGAGATCGGTGCGCATCGACTACGAGGGAGCGGTAGCGGATCTCAACGTCAAGCCGCTCACCGCCGTCGTCCTCGAGGGCCTGCTGCGGTCGCTCATGGATTCGGTGAATATGGTCAATGCGCCGGTGGTCGCGCGCGAGCGCGGCATCGAGGTGGTCGAGACCAAGAACGAACGCAGTCCCGAGTACCACTCGCTCATCCGGCTGTCGGTCAAGCACGAGAGCGGCGAGACGGTCGTCGCCGGTACGCTGTTCGCCAACCGTGCGCCGCGGATCGTGCACATCAACGGCATCGACATCGAGGCCGAGCTCAGCAAGGACATGCTTCTTGTCACCAACGATGACCTGCCCGGATTCATCGGCCGCCTCGGTACCATTCTTGGCGAGTCGCGCATCAACATTGCCACCTTTCACCTCGGCCGGAGGGCGGCCGGGGGCGAGGCCATTGCCCTGGTCTCTGTCGACGACGCCGTCTCTGAATCGGTCCTCGGCAAGATTCGCGGGTTGCCGCTGGTGAACGAAGCCAAGACGCTGCGCTTCACCTGATGGACGGCCGCCTGCGCACGGCGGCGGACATTCCAAAGGGCCGAGGCTACACTCGCGCCATGTCGCCTGATCTCGAAAAGGCCCTGCTGCCGGCCGGCCTCGAAGACGAGCTGCCGCCCATGGCCGAGCTCGAAGCCGCCATTATCGAACGGTTGATGGCCGACTTTCGCAGCCATGGCTACCAGCGCGTTAAGCCGCCGCTCATCGAGTTCGAGGAAAGCCTGTTGGCGGGTCCCGGGCAGGCGCTGGTCGAGCAGACGTTCCGGCTGATGGACCCGCATTCTCAGCGCATGATGGGCATCCGCCCGGACATGACCCTGCAGGTGGCCCGCATCGCGGCGAGCCGCCTGGCGGGCGCGCCGCGGCCGCTGCGGCTCTCTTATGCCGGCCAGGTGCTGCGGATCCGCGGCTCGCAGCTGCGGCCCGAACGCCAGTTCGCCCAGGCGGGATTCGAGTTGATCGGGGCGCCCGGCGTCGACGCCGACGCCGAGGTGCTCGTGCTGGCCGCCGAATCGCTGACCACGGTTGGCGTCTCCAAGCTTTCGGCTGACATCACGCTGCCCACCCTGGTGCCTACGCTGTGTCAGGAATGGCGGCTCGACGCCGAGCAGGCGCTCGCGGCGCGGCGCGCCCTCGACCGCAAGGACACTGGGGCATTGGCCGGCCTGGCGGCGCCTGTACTGAAGACGCTGACGGGCCTCCTGCGCGCCGCCGGTCCAGCCGACGAGGCGATGGCCGTCCTCGCGGAGCTGGCCCTCGCGCCGGCCGCCCGGCCGTTGCTGGACGAGCTTGCCCGGCTGATCGCCCGCGTCCGGGCAGCGCTGCCCGGCCTCGCCATCACCGTCGATCCCGGCGAATTTCGCGGCCTCGAATACCACACCGGTCTGTCGTTCACGCTGTTTGCCAAGGGGGTGCGCGGCGAAATTGGCCGCGGCGGTCGCTACCGCCTCGGTTCGGGCGAGACCGCGACCGGCTTCACCGTCTATCTCGATTCACTCAAGCGCGCGGTGGCGCCGCCGGCACCGCCGCCGCGCCTCTTCGTTCCGTTCGGCACGTCGGTCGAGGAGGCACGGCGCTGGCGGGGCGAGGGCTGGCAGACCGTGGCCGGCTTGACCCGGGTCGCCGACGCGGGCCGCGAGGCCCAGCGGTTGGGCTGCAGCCACATCGTCGAAGACGGACAAGCAACGGCGCTTTGAGCCGTCGTCCAAGGAGCAACAATCGATGGCCAATGTCGCGGTGGTCGGCGCCCAATGGGGCGACGAGGGCAAGGGCAAGATCGTCGATTGGCTGTCGCAGCGGGCCGACGTGGTCGTGCGTTTCCAGGGCGGGCACAACGCCGGCCATACCCTGGTCGTCAACGGCGTCACCTACAAATTCAGCCTGCTGCCGTCGGGTGTCGTGCGCGGCGGCACCTTGTCGGTGATCGGCAACGGCGTCGTCGTCGATCCCTGGGCGCTGCTGAGCGAGATCGACACCGTTCGCCGCCAAGGCGTCACCATCACGCCCGCCAACCTGAAGGTGGCCGAGAACTGCGTCCTCATCCTGCCGCTGCATCGCGAGCTCGATGCCGCCCGCGAGGTGTCGAGCGAGGGCATCCGTATCGGCACCACCAAGCGCGGGATCGGGCCGGCCTATGAAGACAAGGTCGGGCGGCGGGCGATTCGCGTCTGCGATCTGGCCGACCCAGCGTCGCTGCCCATCAAGCTGCGCAATCTGCTGGCCCACCACAATGCGCTACGCAGCGGTTTTGGCCAGCCGCCGGTGGACGAAGCTGAATTACGCCAGCAACTTTTGGCGGTGGCACCGAAGATCCTGCCGTTTGCCGCGCCGGTCTGGCGCCTGCTCGACGAGGCGCGCCAGGCAGGCAAGCGCATCCTGTTCGAGGGGGCGCAGGGCGCGCTGCTCGACGTCGATCACGGCACCTATCCCTACGTTACTTCGTCCAACACCCTGGCCGGCCAGGTTGCGGTCGGCGCTGGGATCGGGCCGAGCGCGGTGGGGTATGTGCTCGGCATCACCAAGGCCTACACCACCCGCGTGGGCGAGGGGCCGTTTCCCTCCGAGCTGACCGATGCGATCGGCAAACGTCTCGGCGAACGTGGCCACGAGTTCGGCACGGTGACCGGGAGACCGCGCCGCTGCGGCTGGTTCGACGCGGTCTTGGTGCGTCAGTCGTTGGTGGTTGGCGGCGTCCACGGCATCGCGCTCACCAAGCTCGACGTGCTCGACGGTTTTCCCGAAATTAAGGTCTGCGTCGGCTATCGGCTCGACGGCCGCACGATCGACTACCTGCCGGCCAACATGGCGGACCAGGCCAAGGTCGAACCGGTCTATGAGTCGGTCGAGGGGTGGAGCGAATCGACGCGCGGCGCCCGCTCGTGGGCGCACTTGCCGGCGACGGCGATCAAATATATTCGCCGCATCGAAGAACTGATCCGGGCGCCGGTGGCACTCTTGTCGACGAGCCCGGAGCGCGATGACACGATCCTCGTCCACAATCCCTTTGCCGACTAGGCCTCGCCGGCCGGCGACCGGGTAGACTGCCGGCGCACGGTCGCCCGCGGGAGGGGGTCGCATGGTTTAGCCATATCGCCATCGTCTGGTGCCGGTCGGCTACGGCCAGATTCATTGCCGTTGGACCGGGTCGGGACCGTTGCTGCTGGTCCTGCCGGCCGGCAACGGACCGGAACCCATCCTGCCGCTGCTGGCGCAGTTGGCCGAGCGTTTCACGATTCTGCTGGTCGATCTGCCCGGCTATGGCCTGTCCGATCCGTTACCGGCGGCGGTGCCGACGATGCGCGACTATGCCGAGGCGATCGCCGCGTTGCTGACCACGCTCGGCGTCCGACGGCGCGGTCTGCTCGGTTCGCATACCGGCGCTTCGATCGCAGCAGAGCTGGCGGTCGTGCGGCCGGCCACGTTTCCGGCGATCGTCATTCACGAGGGTACCTTCACGCCGCCGGAGCACCGTCGCGACCTGCTCCAGCACTACATGCCGCCCTATCGGCCCGACTGGCATGGCGGCTATCTCGTCGGTTTCTGGCAACGCTATCGCGAGCAGTTTCTGTTCCGACCGTGGCACCGGCACGACAAGGCGAACCGCATCGCCATGGACGGCGACGACGCCATGGCGGTTCACCACGCTTTCTTCGCCCAGGCGGCCATTGGCGATGCCTATCGCAAGTGCTACGAGGCGGTCCTGCGCCACGATGCCGCCGAACCGGTCGAGCGGGCGACTATGCCGATCTACATCACTTCGCCGAGCGAGGTGTATCTGGCCGGCGCCCGCGCGCTTCGCCATCCGACCGTCGAACTGACGGCCTTCGACCGGATTGCCGACCGCTACGGCCCGATTCTCGCCGCGGCCGACCTCGACACGGGGGCGCCGGCGGCGCTGACGGCGGCGCCCAGCACGGGCGGCCGCCGCGTGCTGCTGCCCGATCTTCCCGGCAACGGCGACAGTTTCGGGCCGCCGACGCGCCCGACGGTGGCCAGTTGGGCGCGGACCGCCGAGCGGCTGCTCGGCGGTCGCGCTGCGATCGTGATTGGCTGTGGGACCGGCGCCGTGGTCGCCGGCGAACTCGCCCGCCGTGGTCGCGCCAAGGGGCTTGTCCTCGTCAACCCGCCGGCGCGCGAGCCGGTCTGGGACGGCACCCATCTGGTGCGCCTGTGGCAGGCGCTCCGCAGCGAGGCGTTGTTCTGGCCGTGGTTCGCCAATCGGCGGCGGCCACGCGCCTGGTGCAGGCGGACTGCGATCCGCAGGTTCTCGACCGTCGGCTGATCGGCATTCTCAAGCACGTTCGGACCTATGGGCCAGCCTATCGGGCGCTGTTCACCTATCCCTTTGCCGAGGTCCTGGCGGCGTTGGCGACTCCCACACTGGTATGCGTGGCAGAGGCTGCCGTGTTTGCCGAGGTGGCGCCGCGGGCGGCCGCGCTGGTCGCGGGCGCCGAGCTGCGTCCCTACCCGAGCGATGCGGCGGCGTTGGCCGGGATGGTTGCCGCGTTCGCCGCGGCGCAGGGTCCGGCTTAGATCCGGTGCGAATCGGGTTTGGCCACAAACGACTGGGGCCCCGCGAGGGGGCCCCAATCTTCAACACTACCGATGCTCCGCCTATGGTTGAACGAGATTTTTGCCCGCCATGCTCCGCATCGAGCGCTGCAGCTTTTCGAACGCGCGGACTTCGATCTGGCGCACGCGTTCGCGGCTGATGTTGTAATGCTGCGACAGTTCTTCCAGCGTCGCCGGTTCGTCCTTCAGCCGGCGCTCGTTGAGGATGATGCGCTCGCGCTCGGTCAGCGTTTTCATCGCCTCGCCGAGCAGGCTGCGCCGGTTGTCCAATTCCTCGCTCTCGCCCAACGCCAGTTCTTGGTTGGGAGTTTCGTCTTCCAACCAGTCCATCCACTCGCCGTCGCCGTCGATGCGCATCGGCGAATTCAGCGAATGATCGCCGCCCGAGGCGAAGCGCCGGTTCATCATGACCACTTCTTCCTCGGTCACGTTGAGACGGTTGGCGATCTTGCGGACGTTCTCCGGCCGCAGGTCGCCTTCTTCCACCGCGCTGATCTGCGCCTTGAGCTTGCGCAGGTTGAAGAACAGTTTCTTCTGCGCCGCCGTGGTGCCGATCTTCACCAGCGACCACGAATGCAGGATGTATTCCTGAATCGCTGCGCGGACCCACCACATCGCATAGGTAGCGAGGCGGAAGCCGCGATCGGGATCGAAGCGTTTGACTGCCTGCATCATCCCGACATTGCCCTCGGAAATGAGATCGGAAACCGGCAGGCCGTAGCCGCGGTAGCCCATCGCGATCTTGGCCACCAGACGCAAATGACTGGTGACGAGCTTGTGGGCCGCCTCGGTGTCGTTGTGTTCGCGCCAGCGCTTGGCGAGCATGAACTCCTCGTCCGGGGCCAACATCGGGAAGCGGCGGATCGCCTGCAGGTAACTGGTGAGACTGCCTTCGCTGGCGTTGGCGGGTAGCGTGAGGGCGCTTGCCATCTGTGGGTCCTCTCGTTGCCGGATTAGTGAAAAGGAACGCGTACCGCCAACCCTCCAGGAACGCTACTATGTGGGAATGATGGCACATTAACGTCAAGTACCTGAGAGCCCAACTCGGGAATTTTTTATCTTGGATTCGAGTAGAAATATTATCGCATTGATATCATTAGGAATTACGCTTCTGAACCGCAGCGGAGCTGCCGTTCTAGGGTGTCGAAACCCGAGTAAATGGGCGTGCAGCGCCTGGCGCTGGAGACGTTGAACAAGCGGCTGGATGGCCGCCGGCAGGCCGGCGAGCCGCCGCCAGCCGCCGCCATAGGTGGGGTCGCCGATCACCGGATGGCCGCGCGCCGCGAGATGGACGCGAATCTGATGGGTGCGTCCGGTGGCCAGGTGGCATTCGACCAGCGCCGCCGTCTCGCCGAACGCGCGAACGACGCGGTAGCGCGTCAGGGCCGGCTTGCCACCGGCAACGATGGCCATCTTCTTACGGTTGCGCCGGCTCCGTCCGATCGGACCGTCAATCTCGCCGCTTGTCGGTCGCGGCACGCCCCAGACGAGCGCCCAGTAGGCACGTTCGATCGTGTGCTTGGCGAACAGGGCGGCGAGCGCGGCATGCGCCGCATCGTTCTTGGCGACGACCAGCAAGCCGCTGGTGTCCTTGTCGAGACGATGCACGATGCCGGGGCGGCGCACACCGCCGATCCCCGACAGGCTGGCGCCGCAATGGTGCAGGAGGGCGTTGACCAAGGTGCGGTCGGGGTTGCCCGCCGCCGGGTGAACGACGAGCCCGGCCGGCTTGTCGATGACGATCAAATCGTCGTCCTCAAAGACGACGGTGAGCGCGATCGGCTGGGCCTCGGGCACCGCGGCCACCGCGGCCGGCACCACTACCGTCAGCTGCTGCCCCGGTTTGACCCGAAAGTTGGCGTCGCCTATGGTCGCGCCGTCCGCAGCGACGGTGCCGGCGGCGATCAGCGCCTGGATGCGGCTGCGCGACAGCGCCGGCAGGGCGCGCGCCAACACGCGGTCGATCCGCTGGCCGCCCTGATCGTCGGCGATCGTCACTCGTTCGATTGCATTCCTGGCGCTCTCCATCGGCCCTTTATGTTTACGTCATTTTAGCCATGCGTGCGCTCAAGGCCTTGGTCGTCGTCCTCGGGCTGCTGATCGTCGTCGTCCTGACCGTCATCGGGGTGACGATGGTCCGTCGCATGGGCGAGGCATCCTCGCGCGGAGCGCCGTTCCAGGCCGAAGTGGCGACCGGCCAAGGGGTGATCGACATGACCGCCAGCGATGGCCGCCTGCTCCTGCGCCACCGGGCCGGCGCCGGCGAGCGGATCACCGTCATCGATCTTGCCAGCGGCCGCGTCACCGGCACCATCGATCTCAAGCCCGCCCCGTGATCACCCTGGCGCCGTTCCACCTCGAGGCGATCGAGGCCAGCGCCGAGTGTGCTTATCCCCGCGAAGCCTGCGGCCTGCTGCTCGGCCGCGAGGAACGCACCGCCGGCGGGCGGCACGTCGTCGTCACCGCCGTCGTCGCCAGCGCCAACGTGGCCGACGACCCCACTCGCCGCTTCGAGGTCGATCCGTCGATCCGCTTGCGGGTTGAACGCAACCGCGCCGCCGGCGGCGATGCGCTCGTCGGGCTCTACCATTCGCACCCCGACGGCGAACCCAGGCCCTCGGCCCAGGACCTCGCCTCGGTGTGGGAGCCCGACCTCGCCTGGCTGATCACCACGGTCGAGCGCGGCAAGGCCACGCACACCACCGGTCACTTCATCGTCGGCGCGGCGGCGGCGCGCTTCGTCGAGGTGCCGGTGCACGCCGGCCATCCGGCAGGCTGAGGACCGACGATGGATTTTCGCAGCGACAACACGGCAGGGGCCTCGCCCGAGATCCTGGCGGTGCTGGCTGAAGCCAACCGTGGCCGCGCCGCCGCCTATGGTGACGACGAATTGTCGCGCGATCTCGACCGCCTCTTCAGTGACCTGTTCGAGCGGCCAGTCAGGGTCTTTCCCGTCGCAACCGGCACGGCTGCCAACGCCCTTGCCCTTGCGGCGATCGCGCCGCCCTACGGGGCGATCTACTGCCATGCGCTCTCCCACATCGCCGAGGACGAGTGCAATGCGCCGGAATTCTTTAGCGGCGGCGCCAAGCTGGTGGCGGTGGACGGCGCCAACGGGCGGCTCGAGGCGACCGCGTTCGAGCGGGCGCTGGCACTGGCGACGCCGCACGGCGTCCACAACGCCCAGCCGGCCGCCGTCTCGCTCAGTCAATCGACCGAGCTCGGCACCGTCTACGCCGTGGCCGACATCGCCGCGATCGCCAAGGTCGCCCATGGGCGCGGATTGAAGATTCATATGGATGGGGCGCGCCTCGCCAACGCGCTCGCCGCCCTCGCCGTCTCGCCGGCCGACATGACCTGGCGCGCGGGCATCGACATTCTCTCGTTCGGAGCGACCAAGAACGGCGCCCTCGGGGCCGAGGCGATCGTCGTCTTCGATCCGCTGCTGGCCGAACGCCTGCCCTTCCTGCGCAAGCGCGCCGGCCAATTGTTTTCCAAGATGCGGTACGTCTCGGCGCAGTTCGCCGCCTATCTGAACGACGACCTGTGGCTGCAGAACGCCCGGCACGCCAACGCCATGGCCGCCCGGTTGGTCGAAGGCCTGCGTCGCGTCGGCAGCATCCAGATCAAGTATCCCGCCCAGGCAAACGGCGTGTTCCCGCGGTTGCCGCCCGCCGTCGCCGCTGGGTTGCGCGAAGACGGCTTTCTGTTCGGGCCATGGGGCGATCCGGCCGAGCATACCTATCGGCTGGTCACGTCCTTCGACACGCGTCGCGAGGACGTCGAACGCTTCGTCGAGCGCGCCGCCGGGTTGGCGCACCGGTAGGAGGGCCCCAATGTTGAGCGAGATCCGTCTTGCCACCCAGGGGGTCGGCGACTTGGCCCGCACCGTCCGCTTTTATCAAGAGGCCTTGCTGTTCGAGGTCAAGGGCCGTGGACGCGTGGCTGCCGCCCACTCGGGCGGGGTACTGGGACGGGCATGGCGCATGCCGGCCGACCTGCAAGGGGAGTTCGCGGTCATGGGGCCGCTGGGGATCGCCTCGGGTCTGATCCGCCTCGTCCAGTTCGATCGACCGGGCCGGCAGATTTGGGAGGACTATCGCCGCCCCGGCGATTTTGGTCTGTTCGCCACCAATTTTCGCGTTCGTGACATGCAGGTGGGATGGGAGCGGTTGCAACGGGCCGGTGCCCGCCCGCGATCGCAACCGCATTTCTGGAAGGTGAGTGAGGCGGTGTCGGTGCACGACTCGATGTGCTGGGACCCCGACGGGACGCTGATCGATGTGTTCGAAGTCGTGCTCCATGGACCCTCGATCCACTCGCCGCTGGGCGACGAAACGAGCGAACTGCAGACCGTCGTTGTCCATACCGAGCACGCCGACCGTTGCCGCGATTTCTACGTCGGTCTCGGCTACAACGTGAACATGGACAAGACCTTGGCGGGTCTTGAGGACTTCTTGAAGCTTCCCAAGGGCGTCAAGCTCCGCAACCTCAACCTGGCGATGAAGCACCGCTCGCCCAATGGACGGATCGAGATCTCGCAATATGTCGGTCAATCCGGAGTGCGCCTCCGCGACCGGGCGGCCCCGCCGGCGCACGGCATCCTGGCAATGTCCTTCGAAAGCGACGATCTGGCCGCCGACGACCGCCGTGTCCGGTCGCTGGGCGCCGAGCCGGTCGGTGGTGCTTACACGATGGAAAGTCCGCCCTTCGGCCCGGTGACCGGGCGGTGCTATGCCGGCCCGGACGGGGAGACGATCGAAATCTTCCAGCGCGCCTGACTCGCGGCCGACAGGTCCCCTATAATCGGCGCCTCGCCTTGGAGGCCACCATGCCGGAAGTCGCTTTGCCACGCCAGATTAGCCATCCGCTGTTGGCGCTGCCCCAGCACGACGAGCACGCCCGACAGCAATTCGCCTCGTCGCTGATGCGCGCGGTCCAGGGGCCGCTCAAACCGGGCGTGGTGGCGAGCTACGACCGGGCGGTGCGCCAGCATGGCCGCGCCCCCCTTTCGGTCCAGGAGATGCGGCACTGGCTCGTCGAGGAGCCCTACGTGCAGATGTGGAGCGGCCTCAAGTTGTTGGTGCGCGAGTTGCAGCACGAGGCTACCGGGCCGATGGTCGAACGGCAGCTGCCGGCCCTGATCGACAAAGCGCGGGCCCGTCGGGACAGCAACCGCAAGAAGGGCTCGCTTGCGCTCGACGCGGCGGTGACGGCGCCGCGCTACAACAGCGCCGTCGAGATTCACCGAAAGCCGGGCGGCTACCATAGCGACCTGGTCGCCGACGACGTTTTCGCCGGCGCCGAATACGACCACACCGTCTACTTCAACAGTCTCGCCGCCTACGGCCCGCGCGGCGACGCCATGGGTCATTGGCTGTCGGGCTGGTTACGCACGACCCATCCCGCGTTTGCACCGGCCCGCATTCTCGAGGTTGGTTGCACCGTCGGACATTCGGTCCTGCCCTGGGTCGACGCCTATCCCCAGGCTGAGGTTCACGCCATCGACGTGGCGGCGCCCTGCCTGCGCTACGCCCACGCGCGCGCCGAGGCGCTGGGTAAGAAGGTGCACTTCGCCCAGGCCAATGCCGAGGCGACTCGGTTCGCCGATGCGTCGTTCGATCTCGTCGTATCCCATATCCTGTTGCACGAATTGTCGGCGGCGGCGCTGCGCAATATTTTCGCCGAGGGCCGGCGGCTGCTGCGCCCGGGCGGCTTGATGGCCCATATGGAAGGACCGCCGTTCCAGGACCTGCCGATGGTCGACCGCTTCTTCACTGACTGGGACACGCACTACAACGCCGAGCCGTTCCTATCGACGCAACGCAGTCTCGATCTGCCGGCGGTCGCCCGAGCGGTCGGCTTCGCGCCGGCCAAGGTGTTCGACAGCTATGTCGGCGATCGCGATCAAGTCGTTGGGGCCGGGGCCTATGCCTCGGCGCGCTACATCGTCGGGGCTTGGCGTTAGGCTGCCATCATCGCTAGCACAGAGCGTCCCGGTCGGCGCGGCCGTTGTCGGAGAGGAAGCACGGATGATTTTGTACGGATCGAAGTTTTCGCCCTGGGGTGCCCGTTGCTGGATGCAGATCAAGGCCAAGAATCTGCCGGTCGAGCGACAGCCGGCGATCGGCGGCGGCTACAAGTCGCCGCAATACCTGGCGCTCAATCCGATCGGCAAGATTCCGACTCTGGTTGACGGGGACCTGGCGATTCCCGAGTCCGAGGTGATCTGCGAATACCTCGAAGACAAATTTCCGACGCCATCGCTGCGGGGGGCGCCCGGAGCGGAGGCGGCCAAGGTGCGGCTGATATCGCGTCTGGTCGATCTTTATCTGCTGGGACCGACGGCCAAGCTGCTGGTGCACAAGCAGACCGACTCGTGGGATCGCGTCGAGGCGGCTAAACCTGACTTGATGAAGGCGCTCGACTACCTCGAGCATTTCCTCGACGCCAAGGGTCCGTACGCGGCGGTCTCGCGGCTTACCTTGGCGGACTGTGCGCTCTTTCCGGCAATCTTCCTGGTATTCAAGGTCGTGCCGCTGTTCGGGATCGACCGGCCGCTGGAGGGCCGCCCGAAGCTCAGCGCCTGGTGGGCGCATCTCGGCCGCGACGCCACCGCCGCCCTGATCAGGGCCGAGATGGAGGAGGGCCATAGCGCCTTTCGCCAGCGCCTCGGGTGGCCTACCAAGGCTGCCGAGCAGGCCGCGCAGTAACCGGAGCGGACGAAGCGGAGGGGTCGATGCAGGTCAAACGCGCGTTCACGCAAATCGCCGACGGCCAGGTGCACTACCGCACGGCCGGCAAGCCCAACGGTGGCGTGCCGCTGGTCATGCTCCACCCCGGCCCGACCTCCTCCCACGCCATCGCCCCGCTGATCGCGCGACTGGGCGAGCATCGCTACATTGTCGCGCCCGACCTGATGGGCATGGGCGATTCGGACGGCCCGACCGAGGAAAGCCCCGACATGGGTTACTTCGCCGCCGCCGTCTATCGCTTCCTCGACAAGATGGGGATCGAGCGCTTCGACCTGTGGGGGTCGATGACCGGCGCCCATTGCGCTATCGAAATGTCGCTGATGAAACCCGAGCGTCCGAAGCGACTCTACATCGAGCTGGTGCATTTCTACGACGAGTCGACGCGCGCCGCGCTGCAGGCGAATCATGCACCCAAGGTGACGATCGATCAGATCGGCAGCCAGATCAATCTGCTGTGGCATCTGGCGCGCGACCAACACATCTTCTTTCCCTGGTTCGCCCGCGACGGCGCGCACCGGCGGCCGACCAGCCTGCCGACCGCCGACCAGTTGCACGAGAAGGTGGTCGAGTTGCTGAAGGCGTGCCGCACCTATCACAAGGCGCTCAATGCGGCGTTGCGCTATCCGACCGCCGAGCGGTTGAAGAAGGTACAGATTCCGGTGTTCGGGCCCGAGCACTTCAAGGAGTTGCTGCCCAACGTCACCGTGCGTGGCGCCTTCTGCGTCGGTCCGTCGACCGCCAAGGCGGCGGATGTCGACGCGGCGGCCAAGGAAATCCTGCGCCACCTCGCGGCTTAAGTCGCGCGCGTTGCCACTCGCGGCGACTGACCGAACGGAATCAGAGCGCCCGGGCCACCGTGAACGCGCTGGCCATCGCCGCCGGCAACTGGCGCGGCGATAGAGCGTCGCCGATCACTTGTACCGGAAACAGCGCCCCGCCCAAGGCGCGGGCGAGATCGAGGTTGGGTTCACCCTGGCTGGCGAGAACGACGAGATCGGCGGCGATGGTGCGCCGGTCGCCGCCGCCGCCGCCGCCTTCGACCGTGACCTCGCTGGGCTGGACCGAGGTCAACACGGTGCGCGGGTGGAAGGCGAACGCGCGTTGGCGCAGGCGCTCCCACGCCGCGTCGGCGATGCCCGCCAGGTGCAGCGACGGCGCCAGCGACGGATGCCAGGTGACGAAGGCGACGCGCACTTCGCGTTCGGTCAGCCACTCGGCGGCGGCGATGCCGTCCCGTCCGCCGACGTCATCGACCACCACTGCTGTCTGCACGGCCCGCCGCTCCGGCCCGCGCAGGAGGTCGAGCACCGGGATCACTTGTTCGGAATCGATGCCGCCGATGCGGAGTCCGGGGCTCGCCGATTGCACACCGTCCCGCCGCGGCGTCGCGCCGGTCGCCAGCAAGACGACGTCCGCGGCGAGGCGGCGCAGGTCATCGGCGCCGGCCCGATGCGCGCTCCGCACGTCGACGCCGAGCCAGGCGAGTTCGCCTTCCTGCCAGTCGAGGAACTCGCCGACGATGGCCACGTGCCGGGGCGCCGCGGCGCGCTCGATCGTCGTCTCGCGCTCGACCCCGACATGGGCGTTGATCGTGCAGCCGAGCCGGCGTTCGGGCGAGCGCAGGCGGGTGAGGCAGCCCTGGTTGCAGGCGATGCAGGGCCGGATCTCGGCGGTGCGGCCGGCGATCGATTTCCGCACCAGGTCGGGTTTGGCGATGTGGGCGCGCGTCATGCCGACGAGCGCCGCCTTGCCGTCGGCAATGAGGCGGTCGGCTTCGGCCAGGGTGCGGATGCGGCCGGCGACAATCGTTGGCTTGCGGGTGGCCGCCGTCACCGGCGCGGTGTCGGCCAGCTCGTAGCCGGCGGCCTCGTACATCGTGCCGATCATCTTCGGATAGCTGAGGACGCCGCCGAGCGAGATGTCGAAGAAATTGAGGTCGCCGTCGGCATCGAGGCGGCGCACGATCTCCGCCAAGGCGTCGGCCGTTAGTTCCCCCGGGCTCGGTTCGACCGACAGGCGGATGCCGAGCGGCTAATCACGGTCGACCGCGGCGCGGATAGCCAGCACGATCGCGCGGACGAACCGCAGGCGGTTTTCCAAGCTGCCGCCGAAGTCGTCGCCGCGGCGATTGGTGAGCGGCGACAGGAACTGCTGCACCAGATAGCCGTGCCCGCCGTGGATTTCGACGCCGTCGAGCCCGCCGGCGCGACAGCGCCCGGCGGCGGCGGCGAAGGCGGCCACCAGCGTGGCGATCTGGTCCGGCGACAGTTCGAGCGGCACCACGCCGACCGTCGGGCTGGCGATCGGCGAGGGTGCCCAGGGCACACCGCCGTCCATCGGCAGGGCATGGACGCCGCCGTGCCACAGCTGCTGAAACACTTTCATACCGTGCGGCCGCATCGCCGCCATCAGCTTGCGATAGGCGGGGATGGCGGCGTCGTCGAACACGCCCATGGTGCCGCGGGCCGAAGGGTGCACGCTCGCCGTCTCGAGAATCGACAGGCCGACGCCGCGGGCGCAATAGCCGGTGGCGTGCGCGGTCCGCACCACCCGGTTCTTGAGCGTGACGCCGTTGATCGTCAGCGGGGCTAGAACGTGCTCGTAGGCCATCGGCGGCGTCCCTACGGTTGCGGTGCCGTCCCGTGCCGGGAACGGTAAGAGGTCGGAGTCATGGCAGCTCCGGCGCGACGGCCGCGAAATCAGGGCGCAACTTTACGCCCGCCCGCGCGGCCTAGTCCAAAGGGCAGGCGGGCCAAGTTGTGCCGGCCGGGGAGCGGCCGAGGGCGCCCTGGGCTATACTCGGGCGCCGCCGTCGAGCCCGGCGGCTACCCGGGGGGAAGTCATGATTAACCAGCATCGTCACGCCATGATCGCGCCGCGGAGCCAGGACGAAGGCGCCCGCTAGGAGTTCGTCTACGCGCTCCGCCACCACCTGCTGGGTCAGGTCATGCCGGGCAATCGCACCGTGTACAACTTGGCCGTCGCGCCCGAATTGCGCCGGCGCGTGGGCCGCGAGGCCAAGACCTGCCACGAGATCGCCCCGTTGATGGAACGCCAGCCCTACTGGCAGATGGGCAGCTCGCTGCTCCGCACCTGCCAGGAGGTGATGTGGGACGTCTACGGCGAGAAGATTGAAAAGCAGTTGCCGGCACTGGTCGAGACGGCGCGGAGGCTGCGTACCAGCAACCGGCGCAAAGGCTCGCTCCGGTTGAATCCAGCGCTCGAAGTGCCGCGCTACCACAGCGCGACCGATATTCATATCCAGCCGGGCGGCTATCACTCCGAGACCGGCGCCGCTGACGACGTCTATGCCGGCGCGCTTTACGACGACGCCATCTGGACCTTTCGCCTGCACGACGGCGGCCCGCTCAACGACCAGTCGGCGTGGAACATCATCCACTACCTGAAGAAGACCGATCCGGCGTTCAAGCCGAAACGCATCCTCGATATGGCTGCACGGTAGGCCACGCGACCCTGCCATACGTCGACGCCTGGCCCGGCGTCGCGGTGTATGCCATCGATGTCGCCGCGCCCTGCCTGCGCTAGGCCCATGCGCGCGCCGAGGCGCTTGGCAAGAAGGTGCAGTTCAGCCAGCAGAACGCCGAGGCGACCGACTTCGCCGACGGCTATTTCGACCTCGTGGTGTCGCTCAACATGATCCACGAAACCTCCAACAAGGCCTTTCCCGCCGTCATGCGGGAGACCCATCGCCTGCTCGCGCCCGGCGGCCGGTTCGTGCACAACGACATCGCCTCGAAATACGTCATGGGCGGGGGTTATCCCGAATTCGCCGCCGACTGGTCGACCCACTACAACGCCGAGCCGTTCATCAGCCGGCTGCTCGACCTCGACCATTGCGCGGTCGCGGCGGCGGCCGGTGTCGCCAAGGACAAGGTCGAAGCGTTCTATCTGCCGCCGCCCGCAGGCGGCGCGCGGCGCGCCCAATACGTGCTGCTCGGCCGCAAGTAGGGACGCGGCGGCCCCAGGGCGGGCCAAGCGGCCCGCTCGCTTGACTCATGCGGGCCGGGCCCGTATCTGTCCCGCGTTCCCCCGCGTCCCCTTCGTCTAGCGGTTCAGGACATCGCCCTCTCACGGCGAAAACACGGGTTCGATTCCCGTAGGGGACGCCAATTTTTGTAAATCGTTACATATCAATAGATTTCAGCACTCTCACTGCTCATCGGTCAAACCGGCAGTTTTTCTGAGATGCGCGGGGGCAAATCCACAGGGCTTTTCGGCACCCACCTTCGGCCGCAGATCAAAAAGTGTCTTTGTACTATTGGCATTGCCGCCTTCGCCGAGCGGGTGGCGAAGAACGAACCGTTGGCCATGCAGTAGGCGACCTTGCAAGGCATGATCGGCATCGCCGGCGGCCTGCCGATCAAGGTGGGCGACGAGGTGATCGCCGGCGGCGGCGTCTCGGGGTCGCCGATGGGCAACGACGAAGTGTGCCTGCAGGCCGGCCTCGACAAGGTCAAGGACCTGCTGAAATAGCCGCCGCGCGCCGGCGGCGCGCGCTTAGGTCGGGCGGCGGAGGCGACGGGCGAGCACGATCGCGGCGAGGCCGGCCAGCAGCAGGCCAGCGCCGCGATCGGCCCACACCGTCTGGCTGATCATGAAGCTCCGCGCCGGGTAGGGGAAATAGCCGGTTCCCTGGCCGATCCACACCAGCCCGATCAGGCAGGCGAGCCCGCCCACGACCACGAGGGCGATTTTCGCTCGTTTCATCGTTGCCTCTCCGGTTGGAACGACCTCGACCTGCGCGCGATCAAAACTTCCGCGCCTGCACGATGTTGACGGTGACGGTCTTCTCGCCGAGCGCCTTGCAGGCTTCGAGGCGATGGAGGCCGCTCACCAGCACGTAGCGATCCTTGTCGCGGCGCACCAGGATGGGCGAGCGCAGGCCCGTCTCTATGATGCTTTCCGCCAGCGCCTGGACCTTGGCGGCGTCGATCGGCCGCTGGTGGGCGCGCGGGATGTAGATCTCCTCGATGCGGACGGCAATGTCGCGCATCGAATCGCGCTCCACTTGCGGCGACGTGACCATGCAATCCTCGGGAGACTCGATCCCTCTCGGCTGACCATTCCGCCGAACCCTAGCCTATCACGCTTGGCGCTTATGCTATCGTCAGGCCGCTGTTCCTACCAACCACCCGGCGGAGCCGATCCCGGTGCGGGCGTCCGATCACGTGGCCGAGCGCCACAACAACTTCGATCTTCTTCGGCTGCTTGCCGCCGGCTCGGTCATTTTTTCGCACGCCTTCCTGATCGCCGAAGGCAGCCTGAACCGCGAGCCCTTCTACGTCCTCACCGCCGGCCAATGCAGCCTCGGCGTGGTTGGGCTGTTCGTCTTCTTCACCATGAGTGGTTTCCTCGTCACCCAGAGCTACGAGGCGACCTGCGCGCCGCTTCGCTACACGGCGAAGCGCCTGTTGCGGGTCTACCCCGGCTATGTCGCCTGCTTGTTGGCGCTGGCCCTGCTGCTTGGCCCCGCGGTCACCAGCCTGCCGCTGGCCGACTATTTCGGTCACCGGCAATTCGCCGATTTCCTCTTCTGGAACGCGCTGATGGATACCGACCAGAACGGGCTGCCGGGGGTCACCTTCGTCGACAATCCGGTCGGCCGCATCGTCGACGGTCCGTTGTGGACGCTGCCCTGCGAATTGCTGATGTACGGCCTCGTCTTGCTGCTCGGCATCGTCCGGCTCCTCAAGCTTTGGCTGATGCTGTTGCTGGTGGCGGCGGGGATGGCCTGCCTGTGGTTCGACACTGCCGTCAACCTGCTGGGAAGCGCAGGCTGGCTGCTCGGGTTCTTCGCCGCCGGCATGGTGCTTCACCGGCTGCGCGACACGCGGATCTTCGACGCGCAGATCGCTCTTGCCGCCCTCGTCGGACTCGTGGCGAGCGTGTCGCTCGGGCAGTTCATCCTGCTGTTTCCGCTGTTCGGCAGCTACCTCATCATCTGGCTCGCGCGCCACCCGTCGCTGCCGGTCATCCCCGCCGCCCGCTTCGGCGACTTCTCCTATGGGCTCTACATCTACGGCTGGCCGGTCGAGGAGGCGGTGACCTACTTCACTGGCGGTCGCCTGGGATGGGCCGAACTGTTCGCCGTGTCGCTTCCCATCACGCTGGCGATCGCCGCGCTGTCCTGGCATCTGGTCGAGAAGCGCGCGCTCCGCCTCAAGCCGCGGTCGGGCGCCGCCGCGTCACCGGGCGCGCTGCCGGCCGCCGCGCCGCCCGCAGCGCCCTAGGCCCAGCCGCCGGCATGGGCCAGCGTGTGCCCGGTGATGAATCCCGCTCCCTCGGAACAGAGGAAGCAGACGGCAGCAGCTAGCTCGGCGGGTGTGCCGAGGCGGCCCAGGGGAATCTGGGCGAGGATCTTCTTCATCGCCTCGGCATTGGCGAGCAGGGCGGGCGGAAAGTAGTCGGGGTTCTCGACGTAGTTCGACCCGACGGCGTTGACGGTGATGCCGTCGCGGCCGAACTCCTTGGCCCATGACTGCACCAGGCCCAAGGTGCCGGCGCGCGCCGCCACGTACATCGAATAGTTAGGGATGCCGCGGAGCGGCGCCGCCGAGGAAACGAACACGATGCGCCCGGCCTTTTGCCGCCGCATCACCGGCACGACCTGCTGCGCCAGCGCGAAGGGCTGCACCACCATGGTCTCGAGCGCGGCGCGAAAGTCCTCGAGGCGCGCGTCGACCAGGGGCGCCCGCACGGCCGGGTAGGCATCGTTGCTGATGAGCGCATCGAGGCGCCCGGCGCGATCGAGCGTCGCCGCCACGACCGCGGCCGGCTCCTGCGCGGCGATGGCGGTGACGCCGGGGAACGCCGCCTCGTATTCGCGGCGTCGCGCCTCGGCGGCGAAGCCTTCGTCATGGGCGATCACCCTTGCCCCTTCCGCCAGCGCCAGACGGGTGACGCCGTGGCCGGAAAACTTGTGCACGTGGGTGACCAGCAGTACGCGATCCTTCAGCATCATCGTGGTCTCTCCGTTGCGCCGCCTAGGGGCCGTAGCTCACGCGCCAGACCATCTGGCTTTCGTCGTCGGCGACAAGGAGGCTGCCGTCTTTGGCAAGGACGAGCCCGACCGGTCGCCCCCACTCGGTGGCCGCGCTGGTGCTGCCGACGCGAAAAACGCCCATGAAGATTTCGTAGTGGCCCTGCGGCCGGCCATCGCGGAACGGCACGCGCACGACCGAATAACTGACCGGTTTGCTCGCGTTCCACGAGCCGTGCAGGACGACGAACGCGTCGCCGCGGTATTCGGCCGGGAACTGGGTGCCGTCATAGAACAAGAGTCCGAGCGGCCCCGAGTGCGCCTAAAACAGAACATCGGGGGCCTTGGTGGCGCGCACGCGATCGGGCCGGCGCGGCCCGAACGGTCGGATCGGGATGCGGCCCGACATAGGCGTATGGCCAGCCGAAGAAATCACCGGAGCGGATCTCGGTGAGAAAGTCGGGCACTAGCCCGTCGCCGAGGCCGTCGCGCTCGGTGACGACGACGAACAGCCGCTCGCTGCCGGGATAAAAGGCGATGACGACCGGGTTGCGGAGGCCCGAGGCATCCGTCACCTGGTCGACGTCATCGGTGGCGAAGCGCTGGACGCTCGCCCGCGGTAAATCCCCTTCCTCGACGTTGCCCCGGCTGCCGACGGCGACGAAAAAGTGTCGTCCATCGGGAGCAAAGACAATATTGCGGGACCAGTGGCCGCCGCGGGAGCCGAGAGCGCCGCCCGGCGTGACCCGCACCGGCGGGGCGGCGGCGCGGGCTTGGCCCGCCTGGTAGGCGAAGCGCAGCACCTCGCCCGGCTGGCCGACATAAAGCGAGTCGGCGTGGAAGGCCAAGTTGTGCGGCCGGTCGAGCCCGTCGGCAAAGGTCGTCACCATGTCGGCGCGGCCGTCGCCGTCGCCGTCGCTGTCGCGCAGCAGCGTGATCCGTGCCGCTCCCGGCTCGGCGAGGAACACATCGCCGTTGCCGGCGATCGCCGCCGCGAGCGGACGCGAAGCGAGGGGCGCGGCGGCCACGTTTGGTGACAGATGTGGTGGCGTTCGCGGTTCTCGCACTCGGAACACCAGGTGCCCGTCGACGGCGCCTGCGCCGATTCGACGTAGCCCGAGGTCGGCCATGTCGCGCACTTCAGGCACCAATGCCAGACCGGATCGCCCCGCAGCTTGCGCCAGGTTTGTTTCACGGCCGGGCGCGCCATCGCTCGATCGTCCGCTAGAACAACTTGGCCAGGTTGACGTGTCGGCACACCGACTCGACCGCCCAATCGAAACCGCGAAAGCGATAGCCGCTGTAGCCGACCGCGTTGATGCCGGCCGACAGGCCGCAGAGCTGACCGAAATCCTTGACGCATAGGAACAGGGGGAAGAGGTCGCGCTCGGCCTGCGCGCGCGGGCGTACGCGATCGTAGGCCTCAAGAAAATTACGCGCGATCTCGGGCGCGAAATTGTTTTTGGTCGCCGACCAGCAGAAGCTGGCGAGCTCGTGCGACATGTGGCCGTAGCCGCAGGTTTCGAAATCCATCAGCGTCAGGCGTCCGTCCTGGACCAGGACGTTGAACGCATGGGTGTCGCCGTGGGTGGGCGACATCGGCGCGGCGTCGCCGACGCGGTCGAGCGCCGCCGGTAACGCCTCAGCGACGCGCCGGTACAAGGCGAGGTCGTCGGGCCGGTGCGCGACGCGGCGGGCGAGCGCGGGAAATTTTCGGCGAATGCTGGCGGCATGGTCGAGCCGGTGCTTGTCGCCGCCGGCAAAGCGGGGCGAAACGACGTGGAGCCGGCCGATCAGCGCGCCCAGCGCGGTGGCCTGTTCGGGTGTCGGCGCGGCGCCCATTTCCGTTCCCTCGGCAAAACGGAACAGCGCGACGTAGCGCCTTCCCTCGGGGGCCTCGACCGACAGGTGGTAGCGGCCGTCGGGGGCGCGCAGCGCCGTCGAGACCGGCAGACCCTCGGCTTTTAGAAAGTTGAGATAATCGAGTTCGTAGATGACCTCGGACTCGGTGCGGCCGCGGGCATTCCACAGCCGCACGGCGAGCCGCTCGGGTCCGCAGCGGAGCACATAAACGTCGTTCATGCCGCGCGCCAACAATTCGCAATGGATCGGGCGCGGCAGGTCGTAGCCTTCGGCGATCACCGCGCCGAGAGCATCGGCATCGACGATGGAATGCAGGATGGGAAGCGCCTGCGGTGCCGGCGCGCCGGCCGGCGTTGGGATCACGCGTGGTTGCGTCGCCATGGACTGCCTCTCGCCGTCAGGAAGGACCACCACCGCTGGTGCAGTGGGTCGCCGACGTTGCTCTTACGCTATTTTGCCCGCCCAGCGCGGGCAAGCCCCTTCGCCGGTGTGACGTCGAAGGTCGGGCCGGCGCCGACGGGATCGGCTACCATTGCCGTCACCGCCTGTATTTCACCTGTCCCGCCGGAGTCCGTCATGCGTTTTTCCTACACCCACCACATGCCCTACACCGACGTCACCGACCCCGGTCCGGACTGGCCGGTGGCGAACGAACTGTTCGATCCGGCGCGTGGCGTCGAAATGTTCAAGGCCTATCTCGACGACAAGATATATGCCGAACAGGCCGGCTTCGATTGGATCGCCTCGAACGAACATCACATGAGCCCCTACGGGTTGATGCCGAACCCAAACCTGGTGGGGGCCATCGTCGCGCATCAGACCAAACGGGCCGGGATCCTGCAGTCGGGCAACATCCTGCCCATCGTCAACCCGATCCGCGTCGCCGAGGAATACGCCATGCTCGACGTCATGAGCGGCGGCCGCCTGATCGCCGGGTTCATGCGCGGCATTCCGCACGAATACGTTGCCTATAACTCGCCGCCCGACGAGTCCTACGGCCGCATGGCCGAGGCGGTGGCGCTGATCAAGAAGGCGTGGACGGCGCCAGAGCCGTTCGGCTGGGAGGGCGAGTACTACCAGTTCCGCGCCGTGTCGATCTGGCCCAAGCCGGTGCAGCGGCCGATGCCGCCCATCCTGATGTCGACCAACAGCGAACCGTCGGCTCGCCTGGCGGCCGAACACCGCGCCATTGCTGGCATCCTGGCGCTGACCGACATGGACGACGGCCGCAAGGTGATCGAGCGCTTCCGCACCTATGCCAAGGAGTATGGCTGGAAACCCGGTCCCGAGCACCTCATGGTGGGGATGAACTGCTGCATCGCACCCACCTACGAGGAGGCCAAACGGATTCTGAGCAGCGGTCAGGACTATTTTTTCACCGTACTCGGCGGCGGGATCCGCACGGCGCAAAAGGTCGTGGTGCAGAAGACACGCTATTTCATCGACGAGAAGACCAAGGCCGAACGCTCGCAGCGCTTCGTCAACGCCCGCCAGGGAACCGCGACCATGACCTTCGACGAGCGGGTCGAGGCCGGATTGATGATTTGCGGCACTCCCGACATGGCGATCTGCCAGATCGAGCGCGTCTACAAGGAGCTGGGCATGGGCCGGCTCAGTCTCACCTGCAAGATCGGCAACGTCGCCGACGCCCACGTGACGCGAACGCTCGACTTCCTCCGCGACGAGGTGTTTCCGGCGACGCGGCACCTCGGCGAGCCGATGGCCGACCTGCCGGCCCGCGCGGTCGCCGGTCGGGCGTGAAAGGCGGCTCGTTTCGTCCAGGGAACCAAATCCCATCTTTATTGAAAGGATCGATCATGCAACACGTGTCTTGTTGGCTCGCCGCTATTTCCGTCGCATTCGTTCTGGGGAGTGGGGCGAGTGCGACCGAGCGGCCGGTGGATCGCGGCAAGTACCTCGTCACCATTGGCGGCTGCATGGACTGTTACACGCCCGGATACTTCCTGGGCAAGCCTGACATGACCCGCCTTCTCGGCGGTTCCGAGGTCGGCTTCGATATGCCGGGGCTCGGTACCTTCTATGGCCCCAACCTGACACCAGACAGGGAAACGGGGCTCGGCGCCTGGTCGGTCGCCGACATCGTCACCGCCTTGCAGAAAGGGACCCGTCCCGACGGCCGGGAATTGGCGCCGATCATGCCCTGGCGGGCTCTTGCCAGCCTTACCAAAGCGGACGCGCAGGCGGTTGCCCTGTACCTGAAGAGCTTTCCGGCGGTGAAAAACAAGGTCCCCGGTCCCTTCGGTCCCGGCGAAAAGCCGACCTCGTTCGTCATGAAGATCGTGCCGCCGAGCTGACGGCGGCGCGGCAACCTATCCCTGGACCTCATGGTCGCGGGGGACGAAGGAGGGGCGATCGGTGAAGCGGTCGTACCAGGCGGCGAGTTTGGGGCGCCCCTGGCGCCAATCGACGAGCGGGCGTCCGCGCGTAATCATCCAGTTGTGGTAGAGCAGGCCGCACGCGATGCAAATCTGCCCGACGGTGAATCCCCGGTAGGTCCCGCATTCGGCATCGGCGCGGTCCATGGCGCGGCGGATCTGGTTGTTCATCCGATCGATGTAACTCGCGATTACGTGCTCCTTCGGCCGCCTTTCCTCGAAGTTGCGGATGTTCGACAGGTCGAACATCCACTCGCCCATCGCCATACGGGTGAGGTCGACGAAGCGCTCCTTCGTTCCCGGGGGCAGGAACAGCTTTGAACCCTTGTTGAGCGTGTCGAGGTACTCGTAGATCACCGGTCCGCCGAACAGGGGCGTGCCATCGTCGAGGACCAAGGTCGGGACCTTGCTGAGCGGGTTGGCGGCCACCAGCTCCGCGGGCGCGTCGTAGGGAACCCGCTGGAGTCGCTCGAGGTCGTTATAGATTCCGGTCTCGATCGCCACGACCTGGATTTTATGAACCAGACCTTTGAACGGTGTGTAAAACAACTTCATGCGTCCCCCTTGCGATCCGCGGCCCAGCGCTGATGTGGCCCGGGTTTCTACCATTGTCGAGACCCGGGGGATAGGACCGGGCTGGGGGTGAGGCCTAGCCACGGTTGTCCGCGACCGAGCCCCCGGGGACTGAGGCAATCTTTGCCACACGGGGGGTGTTCGCAGTAACCTACCGGCCGCGCCCATTGACGGGCAGCACTTGGAGGTCCCCGATGGCTTTTCCCGTACGCGCCGGACAGGTCTGGCATTCGATGATGCCCGATGCCACCCATGACGACATCTCCCACCAGGCATTCGTCACGACGATGATGAACCAGATGGGCGACATGATGCCGGGCAATCGCTTGGTTTACGAAAACGTGGTCAAACTGAAATTCCAGCGCGAGCACAAGCGCACCCCGAAAGACGTGCATGAAGTCCGCAAGGCGATGCTGAAGGAGCCCTACACGCAGTACTGGAGCTCGTTCAAGCGCTGCGCCAAGGAAATGCAATACATGTCGGTCGGCCCCATGGTCGAGCGCCAGCTGCCCAAGCTGATCGAACGGGCCAGACCGAAGAAGAGCGACCGCGGCTCGTTGACGCTCGATCCGAAGATCAAGGCTCCGCGCTACAACACCGAGGTCGAGATCCACGCCAAGCCGGGCGGTTACCACACCGACCTGACCAAAGACGACGTGTTCGCGGGGGCCGAGTTCGATCGCACGTTCTTTGTGTTCACCAACGGCGGCACTGGGTCGCTCAACAGCCAGGCCGGCGAGTTCATCATCGAGTGGGCTAAGAAGGCGATGCCCACCTTCAAGCCGCGCGCGGTCCTCGACATGGGTTGCACGATCGGCTGCAACACGGTGCCGTGGGTCGACGCCTATCCAAAGGCCGAGGTCTACGGCCTCGACGTCGCGGCCCCCTGCCTGCGTTATGCGCATGCACGGGCCGAGGCGCTCGGCAAGAAAATACACTTCGTCCAGGACAACGCTGAGCACACGAAGTTCAAGGACGAATCGTTCGACCTCATTGTCTCGTGCATCTTGATGCACGAGATGTCCTACAAGGCGCTCCACAACGTCTATCGCGAGTGCCACCGGCTGCTGCGGCCGGGCGGCGTCATGATCCACTCGGACCAGCCTCCGTTCCGCACCAAGGACCTGGTCGAGCAGTTCCATACCGACTGGGACACGCACTTCCAGGCCGAGCCCTTCATCACCACACTGGGCCTGCTTGACCTCGTCGAGGTCGCCACCAAGGGCGGCTTCCAGAAGAGCAAGGTCAAAGAGGTGTTTGTGCCGATGATGAACGGTCGCCAGCAGTACATGCTGACCGCGCGGAAGTAGTTTCTCCACGAACTGATTCGAGGACGAGCCCGCCGGTTGGCGGGCTCGTTCTTTTTTGGGTGGCGATTTCGCCCTACGTGGTCTGCGCCCGGGCGCGTTCCTCGTAATTGCGCATCAACGCCGCGCGGGCCGCCGGCGACATGGCGAGGAAGCGCTCGCGGCCGGCGCGCATGACCGCCGAGTCGACCACGCCCCGCCGCACCAGGTCCCGCCGCTCGCCGCCCGGCCGCGCGGCCTCGATCCGGCAATCGAATGAGCGGCACATCGCCGGGCGCCGGTCATAGATGGTGCAGCCTGTCTTCGCATCCAGATAGTGGCAATCGCTATTGGCGTGCGCCGCGATGGCAAAGACGCCGGGGCGAACCTCACGCTCGATTTCGTATTGGTGAGGATCGTCGCCAAAGCTGGCCGACACCAAAATGTTCTCGCGCCGGCAACAGGCGACGCAGCCGTTGCAGGCAACGCTGCCGAGGCCGATCACCGGTCCATCCCCAGCGGCTCGATTCGGCGTTGTCCCGGCCGACCCATCGTTGTCAACGCACCGCGCCGACCACGTAAT
>SHVP01000014.1 GCA_009694165.1 Alphaproteobacteria bacterium | reverse complement strand
CGGTGATTCCACTTGATGTCGCCTATGCCATCGTCGGCAACTCCGAGCAATCGATCAAAACGATCTTTACGGCCAAGCAGCGTTCCTACGAGAAGCCGTCCGGCATGTTCTCGAGCTACGACCTGCTGAAGGAAATTCAGATCGTCGAGCCGTGGAAACACGAGATCATCAAGGCCGTGATCTACGATTACAACCTGCCGTTCTCGACGGTGGCGCCGTTCCGCGCCGACCACCCGATGTTCAAGAGCGTGGCGCGCTTCGTCCTGCAGAATTCGACCAAGGCGGGAACCCTCGACATGCTCCTTAACGCGGGCGTGTTCCACAACGAAATGACGCGCCAGTCGATGGTGCGCGGCATGCCGGTGCTGGGCTCGTCGGCCAACACCTCGCTGCAGGGTTCAAAGTATCGGCTGGAGGACATCGAGCGCCCGGTGCGCGATGCGGCCGACATTCTGGTCGACGGCGGCCTGTGCAAGTACCACAACCTGCTTGGCCGCTCCTCGACGATCATCGACTTCGTGACCTTCAAGACGGTGCGCGTTGGCGTCGTCTACGACCAACTCTGCGACATCTTCCTCAAGTTCAAGGTCGACCTCAAAGCGATCGCCGCGGCGGCGTAAGACACGCTGGCTTCGCTGGACCGGATGCTTCAAGACGCGCGCTTTGCGCGCTCACAACATGAGGTGTCGCCGGTGTGGACGAGACAGGTCTCTTCCTGAGAAGGCCGCGGAGCGGCCGTCTCGAAGATTGGGCGGCCGGGCGTGGCCTCAGCCGGCGACGGCGTAGCGCACCAGGAGAAGCCCGCTATCGTAGCGTTGCTCGCCCAGCAGGCGGAGCGACGTGCGTGGGCTGCCGGGCGGGATGAGCGGGATGCCGCTGCCGAGGATCACCGGGTGTACCGCTACCGTCACGTCATCGATCAGGCGTGCGGCGAGGAACGAGCGGATGAGGTCGCCGCCGCCCATCAGCCACAGGTCCCGTCCGGCGCTCGCCTTGAGGGCGGCGACCACCGTGGCCGGGGGGTCGGCGGTGGTCGTGGTATCGGGCGTGGTTACCGCCGGATGGCCGCGCGTGAACACGATCGACTTTTTGTCCGCCGGCCAGTCGCCGAGGCGGGTGGCGACCTCATAGGTGCGCCGGCCCATCAGAATCGTGTCGATCGACCGGATGAACTCGCCGTAGGTGTAGTCCTGGTCGTGGAACAGCCAGTCGACGTCGTCGTTCAGGCCGGCGATATAGCCGTCGAGGCTGGCCGCGATGAACAGATGGACGCGCCGGTTCATCCGCGTGCCCGCCGGGCGGCCGGCGCCCTAGGCGCCCGTCGGCAGCTCAGACGGCGGCCTCGTGCGCGGCCAACAGGGCCTGCATGATGCGCGGCGCCTCATCGCCGACCAGGGGAAACGTTTCCTCCTCGTCGCTGCCCATGGACTGCAGCGTGAAGGCGCCTTCCTCCGAGACGAGCCAGATCTCGTTGTCGCGGTGCTTGCCCTGGCCGAACTGCCAGCCGTCGCTGCCCTCTTTGCGGAAATAGCCGCTCGGATCGAACAGGATGATGCCGTGCGACGCCGGTTCGCCGACGATCAGCAGGACGAAGCGTTCGGTCGCACGCGATAGTTCGAGACACCGGAACACTTCGAGCTTGGTCGGCGGCTCGGCGATCACCTCGATCCACGAATTCCAGTCCGCAACGAGAAAATCCGGGCGATAGGGGGTGCCGCGGAACTCATGCTGCTCCGGCGCGGAGGTGTAGGACACGCCCATCGTGTCGAGGAAGCCCGCCCAGCGGGCTTGGTTGGGCGAGGCGAAGGCGGGGCGCTTGCGCGCACCGGAGGTTTTCTTGGCCATAACCGCCCCTTTCGACCGCGTCGGTGCGGTCCGTGTACGGGCAAGCGGCCCCGCCCGCGAGTGTCTATTCGGCTGCTTGCGCCGCTTTGGCCGCCGCCTTGCGTTCCTGCGACAGCCACCAGGCGGTGATCCGGCCGCCCAACTTCTGTCCGGTCAGCCGCTCCGCCACGTTGACTGCACGCCGCAACAGCGCCACGTCCACGCCGGTGGCATAGCCGGAGTCATTCAGCATGAAAACCAGGTCTTCGGTTGCCAGGTTGCCCGACGCGCCCGGCGCGAACGGGCAGCCGCCGAGGCCGCCGATCGAGGAGTCGAACTCGCGCACGCCCTCCTGCAGGGCGATCCAGGCGAGGGTCAAGCCGAGCGCGCGCGTGTCGTGGAAATGGGCGCCGACCATGGACGCGCCCCATTCCTTGACTACCGCCGCAAACACTTCCTTGCATTGGGCGGGCGACGAAGCACCGATGGTGTCGGCGATTGCGATCTTGTCGGCGCCGGCTTTCACCATCTTGTCGGCCAAGGTCATCACCACTTTGAGCGGAACCTTGCCCTCGAAGGGGCAGGCCATCGCCGTCGAAATGTAGGCGCGGGCCTCGATGCCTTCCTTCTTGGCGCGGCCGATGATGCCGGCGAACACCGTGGTCGCCTGCTCGAGCGACATGCGAATATTTTTTTGGTTCATCGTCTCGGTCGAGGCGAGCGCCATTGCCACCGACCGGGCGCCGGCGGCGATCGCCCGCTCGTAGCCCTTGTCGTTGAGGACGAGGGCCGAGTACTGCACACCCGCGGCCTTAGGCAGCTGCGGAAACAGGAGGTCGGCGTCGGCCATCTGCGGCACCGCCTTGGGGTGCACGAACGAGGTCGCTTCGAAGGAGCGGACGCCGGCGTTGATCAGGGCCTGGCACAGTTCGAGCTTGCCCTCGGTCGGTACATAACGCGGTTGAATCTGCAGGCCGTCGCGGAGGCCCACTTCATTGATCAGAACCTGATCGGCCATGCTTCGCTCCTTCGCTGCGCCGGCGCAGGGCTCAGCCGATTGCTCCGGCCGCGCGCAGCTTCTCGATGTCTTCGTCGCTGCGACCGAGCATAGCACGCAACACTTCGCCGGTGTGCTGGCCCACGGTCGGCGGCGGCGCGAACGAGTCCTCGTGGTCGGAAAGCTTGATCGGGTTTCCCGGCATCTTCACCGTGCCGCCCTTGCCGTCGGGCACCGCCACCACCATGCCGCGCGCCAGCACCTGCTCGTCGGACAGCGCATGGGCGAAGTCGTTGACGGGCGCATGCGGAATGCGCGCGGCGCGCAACTTCTCCATCCAGACCTCGGCGGTATCGGTGGCGAGAATCTTGGCCACCCTGCCATTGATGAATTCCTTGTCCTTGAAGCGGGCGGGCTGCGTCGCGTATTCGGGTTTGATGAGATCGCGGTCGCCCAGCATTTGCGACAGCGCTTCCCAGAAGTTGTCGGTAATGATGGCGAGAATGATGGGCCGCGTCTTGGTCTTGAAGTTGTCGTAGGGCACGTGGACGAAGTGTGAGTTGCCGATGCCGTAGGGGGTTTCCCCCGATAGGAAATACATCGTCGCCATGTAGTTGAGCATCGAGATCTGGGCGTCGAGCATCGACACGTCGACGTGTTGACCGCGGCCGGTGCGCTCGCGTTGGTGCAGGGCGGAGAGAATGCCGATGCAGCCCATGATGCCGCCGCCAAGATCGCCGATCGGAATACCGGCGCGATAAGGGCCGTGGTCGGGGGTGCCGGTGATCGACATTCCGCCGCCGGTCGCCTGCGCCACCATGTCGAAGGCGGGCCGATCCTTGCCGGGACCGGTTTCGCCGAAGCCGGTGACGGTGCATGTGATGATGCGCGGATTGATCTTGGCCAGCGTCGCATGGTCGATCTTCAGCCGCGCGGTGACGCCGGCCGAGAAATTGTCCATCACCACGTCGGCCTTCTTGACCAAGTCGTTGAACAGGGCGAGGCCCTCGGGATTCTTGAGGTCGATCGCCACCGACTTTTTGCTGCGATTGAGGGTGAGAAAATAGGAGCCCATGCCGTGACGCGAGTTGCGCGGATCCTTGGCCTGCAGGGCGCGCGTCCCTTCGCCCTTGCCGGGCGGCTCGACCTTGATCGCCTGCACCCCGAGGTCGGTCAGCAGCTGAGCGCCATAGGGGCCCGACAGCATATGGGTCAGGTCGAGCATGACGACATCAGACAGGGCTTTCATCGCTCGAACTCCCGCGAAAACAATTGGCAGGACGGCATGGAAAGAGTGGCGGCCATCCTAGGGGCTCGACCCTGTCAATGCAATGCCGCGCGGCTGCGGGAGAGGGCGGAAAAATCGTTTTGGATCAATACGTAACGAGGCTTGCGACCGGTCGGCCATTGGCCCTAGGGTGGGGCAGGAAAGTGACCCGGAGGCGACGATGGCCGACGCATACCAGAAAGCCACCTACGATGCGCGCAAGGTCGGATTTGGTCGCCGACCGGCGGTCGTCGTTGTCGATTTCCAGAAGGCCTTCACCGACCCGCAATATCCGATCGGCGGCTTCACGCACATCCACGCCGCGGTCGAGGAGACCGCCAAGCTGCTCGACGTCGCCCGGCGCAGCAATGTCCCCGTCGCCAGTTGTTACACCGGCTATCAGTCGGTGGCCGACATGCCCTACTGGAAGATCGACGCCATCTACGAGCACTTCTACCTCGACCATCCGTCGATGCGGCTCGACGAGCGCATCCACGACAAGACCTACGACTATGTCTTCCTCAAGAAGGCGCCATCGATCTTCTTTCAGACGCCGCTCACCAGCTTCTTGACCAAGCACGGTGTCGACACGGTGATCGTTACCGGTTGCACGACATCGGGCTGCGTACGAGCCAGCATCGTCGATTCGTTCTCGAACGGGTACCGCACGATCGTGCCGGAATCCTGTTCCGGCGACGCCGAAGAGGGGCCGCACCGCGACAACCTGCGTGACGTCAGCCGGCGCTACGCCGACGTGGTGACGCGGGCCGAAGTCGAGGCCTATTTCGACGAGGCGCGCAGGCGCAACGCCTGAATGTCCGCCGCAGTTTTGTCCCTGGCGAAAGCGTTGCTGACGCCCTTTGGGAGAGTTGACATATGAAGATTCGCGCCGCCGTGTTGCACGAAATGGGCCTGCCGCGACCCTACGCCAAGAGCCGGCCCCTGCGGATCGAGACGCTCGACCTCGACCCGCCCGGCAGGGGCGAACTCCTGGTCAGGATTCATGCCGCCGGTTTGTGCCATTCCGACCTGTCGGTCATCGACGGCAACCGGCCGCGACCGCTGCCGATGGCGCTCGGCCACGAGGCAGCGGGTGAGGTCATCGAGGTCGGCCGCGGCGTCGACGACCTCGTCGCCGGCGACCACGTCGTCTTCGTCTTCGTGCCCTCCTGCGGGTACTGTCCGAAATGCGCGGCCGGCCGCCCGGCGCTCTGCGAACCGGCGGCCAAGACCAACGGCGCCGGTACGCTGGTGTCGGGGCGGCGGCGCTTGCGATTGAATGGAATGCCGATCAACCATCACCTCGGCGTGTCGGCCTTCGCCGATTTTGCCGTCGTGTCGCGCCGCTCGGCGGTCAAGATCGACCGCGACCTGCCCTTCGACATCGCGGCGTTGTTCGGCTGCGCGGTGATCACCGGGGTGGGCGCCGTGGTCAACACCTCGCGTGTGCCGCCGGGATCAAAGGTGGCGGTGATCGGCCTCGGCGGCGTCGGGCTCAATGCACTGCTCGGCGCGCGGCTGGTGGGCGCCCGCCAGATCATCGCTGTCGACGTCCGCGACGACAAGCTGGGCCTCGCCCGCCAGCTCGGCGCGACGCACACTTTCAACGCCGGCGAGAACGATTGCGCGCAAAAGATTCGCGAGGTCTCGGGTGGCGGCGTCGACTTCGCCTTCGAGATGGCGGGCTCGGTGCCGGCGCTCCAGCTCGCCTGGACGGTGACGGGGCGGGGCGGCGAGACGGTCACCGCCGGCCTGCCACACCCCGAGAAGATGCTGTCCATCCCCGCGGTGCAGATCGTTGCCGAAGAACGCAGCCTGCGCGGCAGCTACCTCGGCAGCTGCGTGCCGGTGCGCGACGTCCCCAACTTTGTGAAGCTCTACCGCTCGGGCCAATTGCCCGTCGACAAACTGATGAGCGCCCGCGTCACGCTCGACGACATCAACGACGCCTTCGACCGCCTCGCCGACGGCGAAACCGTGCGCACGGTCATGATCCCGGGGTAGTTCAACTGGTCGGCGACGGCTCTCCCGCAGCGTCTTATCGGAGGTGGGCGATCGTGACGTCGCCCCAATGCTGCTTGAGGTATTCGGCGACCAGTCGTCGGTGACAGTGGTGCGGTTTGTCTTCGCTGCAGAGTAGGCAGCCCTCGGCGATTGTCTCTTTCGGGATTGTCTCCTCGATTCGTCGCTTTTTCATCAGAGCGAGGAACTGGTCTTCGTAGGCTTCCCAATCGCCGCGTTTTTTCCTGTACGCGTCCAACATCTCCTGTGTTGGCGCCAGGGCCGGCAGGTGCACGTACCCAATGTCGCTGATCTCTCGCAAGAAAAAGTCGAGATCATGTTTCTTAGCAAAGCCGGCCAGTTGCGATACGTTATTGAGCCTGATATCGACCACCCGCTTGGCCTCCGACTGGCGCAGAAACTCGACAAAGCGGCGGGCCGTCTTCTTGGTGAAGCCAATGGTGAACAGGTTCATGGCGCGTCCTGACCAGCTTCTGCTACTAGGCGTTCGTCGACATAGGCTGCCCGTTCTTCTGGTCCATAAGCGTCTTCGCCGGCCGTTTAAGCCAAAAGCCTAGCCGCTCCCCAGCGCCTTCGTGAGGGCGTCGAACGGAAGCAGCACGCAGGTGTGGCGGCTTTTGTAGTCGGCGACCGGCGTGAAGGCGGCCCACGGCGGGGGCGGGGGAGGCGCCTTTTCCTTCAGCATACGGGTGACGCCCTGGCGGAGAGCGTTGAGGTCGGCCACCGATTTTCCGATGGCCGCCGCTGCCAAGGCAGCGGCCGAGGCCTTGCACAACAGGCAACCCTTCACCTCGTGGCGAACGGCGGCGATGCGACCCGCCGCCACCTTGAGGTCGATGCGGACACGATCGCCGCACAGCGCATTGTTGACAGTGGCGCTGGCGGTCGCGTCGGGCAGCGACCCCGCCAGGCGATCGTCCTTGGCGAGTTCCATCACCTGGTCCTGGTAGACGTCGTCGGTCATGTCAGCTTGGTGATCGCTCGGGCGAGGCGGCCCAGGAACGCCTCGACATCGCCTGCGTCGTTATAGACGGCCAGGCTCGCCCGCGTCGTTCCCAGCAAACCGAAATGGTTGCCCAGCGGTTGCGCGCAATGGTGGCCGCCGCGGAGCGCGACGCCGTCGCGGTCCAGGAGCGCGCACAGGTCGTGTGGGTGGGCGCCCCTGACGTCGAACGAGACGATCGGAAAGCGGGCTTGCAGACCGCTCGGTCCGATGAGACGAACGCGCTGGCGGTCGATCTGCCCGAGGCCGTCGAGAAGGCGGGCGGTCAGCCGGTGGAGATGCTCCTCTACCGCGCAATGGTCGAGCCGCCCGATCCACTCCATGGCCGCCGCCAGCGCGATCGCCTGGGCGATCGGCGGCGTGCCCGCCTCGAAGCGCGCCGGAGGATCGGCATAGGTCGTTCCCGTCGTCGTCACCGTGCGGATCATCGAGCCGCCGCCGAGGAAGGGGGGCATATCTGCCAGCACCTCTTGCCGGCCCCAAAGGACGCCGATGCCATTTGGCGCGAACATCTTGTGGCCGGAGAAGACGTAGAAGTCGACGCCCATGGCGCGGACATCGAGCGGGCCGTGGGCGACGCGCTGGGCGCCGTCGAGGAGAACGCGCGCCTTGACCGCACGCGCCGCGTCAACGACGCGACCGACATCGAGCTCGGCGCCGGTCACGTTCGACACATGGGCAAGCGCCAGCAGGCGGGTGCGGGGTCCAACCAGCCGCGGCAGCGCATCGACGTCGATCCGACCGTCGTCGGTGAGCGGCAGATAGCGGAGAACCACACCCCGGCGTTCGGCCAGCAGCTGCCAAGGCACGATGTTGCTGTGATGCTCGAGCAGGGAGAGGACGATCTCGTCGCCCGGCTGCAGCAGCGCGCCGAAGGAGTGGGCGACGAGATTGAGGGCGGCCGTGGTGCCGCCGGTAAAGACGATCTCGGCCGGATCGCCGGCATTGACGTAACGGGCCGCCGCCGCCCGCGCCTGCTCGTAGGCCTCGGTCGCCTCTTCGGCGAGCGTGTGGACGCCGCGCAGCACGTTGGCCCGCGAGAAGCGCTCGTGCTGGGCGATGCGGTCCATTACCGCCAAGGGCATTTGCGTCGTCGCCGCGTTGTCGAGGTAGTGCAACGGCCGGCCGTGCACCTGGCGGGCGAGGATGGGGGACTCGGCCCGGACCCGCGCGACATCGAAAGTCATGGTCCGGCCCGGCGCTTGCGGTAGTGGTCGAGCGCTTGCGGCGTGTCGAGATCGAGAAAGATGGCGGGGTCGTCGAGCGGCACTTCGCAGACCTGATCGGCATGGTCAGCGATCATTTGACGGGCGCCGACGTCGCCGGCCAGGCGGCCCATTTCGTCGAAATAGGCGCGCGACCACAGCACGGGATTGCCGCGCTTCCCGCCGCTAGTTGGTACGCAGATCACGCGCCCCTCGGTCGGATTGAACGCGGCGATCAGCCGGTCGAGATGCTCGGGCTTGATGGCCGGCATGTCGCCGAGGGCGATCACCACCCCGTCGATGTCGTCGCCGACGGCGGTCAAACCGGCCCGCAACGAGCCGCTTAGCCCGGCGGCGAAATCGGGGTTGTGGACCACGCTCACCGCCCAGTGTCCCAAGGCGGCGCGCACCCGGTCGGCCTCGTGGCCGGTGACGACCACGGTCGAGACCGCCAGACTCTTGGCCACGGCGTCGACGACGTGGCTCACCATCGGCCGACCGTCGATGTCGGCCAGCAGCTTGTTGGCGCCCATGCGGCTCGAGCGGCCGGCGGCGAGAACGATGGCGGCGATCCGTGGCATGCGCGGGATGCCGTCGTCGTCATCCTCACCGTCGCGGCTGGCGCCGCGGTCGGTCGGCAGGTCTTTGAGCAGTCCGCCGGCGCCCATGCGCATGATGTCGGCGCGCGACACCGGCAGGTCGGCGAGCAGCCGCCACAGCACCCAGTCGAAACCGTTCAGCTTAGGCGAGCGGGCGCAGCCGGGCAGGCCGACGACCGCGGTCGCCTCGCGGTGCCCGATCAACAGCAGGTTGCCGGGATCGACGGGCATGCCGAAGTGGTCGACCACGCCGCCCGCCTGCACGATGGCGGCCGGGATGACGTCGCGGCGGTCGACGATGGCCGAGGCGCCGTAGATCAGGATGGGCGCGCAGCCAGCGGCCGCCAACGCTTGGATGGCATCGGCGACGGCGCGCGCTTCGTGCGGGCAACGCTGCTCGCCGGCCACGCTCGAGCCCAGGCGGCGCAGGCGGTCGGCGAGCACCGCGGCCGTCTTGTCGACCACGGCGGGTTTCTGACCGGGCAACGTCGTCAGCACCAGGCCGACGCGGTGGGCGCGCAGGGGCGCCACCCGGAGCAATGGTTCGCCGTCGGCGGCGATGCCGGCACAGGCCTCGACGGCGGCGCGCGGAACCGCAAAGGGGATGATCTTGACCGTGGCCAGCATTTGGCCCGCCTCGACCAGATCGAAGGGTGCCAGCGTCGCCACCGTGATCGATTCGTCGATCAGATTCAGGCGGTCGAGGCGGGCACGGTCGACCAGCACCACGCCCGGCTGCAGCGCGTAGAGGTTGCACCGTCCGGTGAAGGGGGCATTGCGTTTGGCGTAGGGGCCGCAAGCGGCATCGGCGACCATACGGGCGGCGTTATCCTCGGGCACGTCGTCGCGGTCGAGCCGGGCTACGGTGACCTCGCCCAGCCCGGCGGCGCGCAACTGGCCGACGTCGGCCGCCGACAGATGGCGGCCCTTCTTGAAGGCGAACTTGGCGGTCTTGATCGAGCGGGCGAGAATGGCCCCCACCGCCTCGTCGAGCGCGACGCAGCCAAATTGCATGGTCAGGTCTTCGGCTGGCGCAGTCGCTCGGTGATCTGAGCGAGGACGGCGACGGCGATTTCGGCCGGCGATTTGGCGCCGATGGCGAGCCCGACCGGGCCATGGATGCGCGCGGTCTCGGCGTCGCTGAAGCCGGCCTTGTTCAGGCGGTGCAGGCGCGCGGCATGGGTCTTCTTGCTGCCGAGCGAACCGATATAGAAGGCGGGCGACTTGAGCGCGACATGCAGCGCCGGATCGTCGATCTTGGGGTCGTGGGTCAGCGTCACGACGGCGGTGCGCGCGTCGGGCTTGACCGCGGCGAGCGCGTCGTCGGGCCACTCGGTCGTCACGGCGACGCCGGGGAAACGCTCGGCGGTGGCGAAGGCGCTGCGCGGGTCGATGATGGTCACGTCGTAGCCCGCCAGTACCGCCATGCGGGCGAGCGGTTGGGCGATGTGGACGGCGCCGACGACCGCCAGGCGGAGCGGCGGATTGTAGACGTGCAGGAAGACCTTGCCGGCGGGTGTGTCGATGGTCGCGCTTTGATCGTTGCGGATCGCCGCGGCGATCGCCTCCGCCAGCGCCGGCTCGACACCGGTCAAGCCGTCGGCCGGACGGATCAGGCGCTCGTCGCCGCTCGCCAGATTGGTGGCGAGCACGACCGCGCGCTTGGCGGCGCGGTCGGCCAGCAATTGGCGGAGGGTGGCTTCCTTCATCCGCCCAGCCGCTCGACGAAGACCTGCACCTTGCCGCCGCAGGCAAGACCGACTTCCCACGCCTGTTCGTTGCTGACGCCGAAATCGAGCAGGCGCGGCTTGCCGTCCTTGATCGCGTCCAGCGCCTCCTGGACGACGGCACCCTCGATGCAGCCGCCCGACACCGAGCCGATGAAGGAGCCGGAGTCGTCGACCGCGAGCTGGCTGCCGATCGGCCGCGGCGAGGAGCCCCAGGTCGTCACCACGGTGGCGACGGCGACGCCTTTGCCGGCGCGCTTCCACTGATCCGCTTGTTCGAGCACGTCGTCCCAATCGCTCATGCCACCTGTCCCATTTGTTCGAGCGCCCCCGCTTTCTCGCGGCGCACGCCCGGTTGACCCAGCGTCGCGGCCAGATCGGCCATGCTTTCAAGATTGTGGATTGCCCGGAATTCGTCAACATGCGGCAACATCGCCTTGGCGCCTGCGGCTTTCGCCTCGTATTGATCGAAGCGCAGCAGCGGGTTGAGCCAGATCAGGCGCCGGCACGACTTGTGCAGCCGCTCCATCTCGAAGGCGAGCCCCTGGGCCGGATCGCGGTCGAGGCCGTCGCTGATCAGCACCACCAAGGCGCCCTGGCTGAGGACGCGGCGCGACCAGTTGCTGTTGAAATCGTGCAGGCAACGGCCGATCCGCGTCCCGCCCGACCAGTCCGCCACCGCGTCGCTCACCGCAGTAAGGGACAGGTCGACGTCCTTAGCGCGCAGATAGCGGGTGATGTTGGTCAGCCGGGTGCCGAACACGAACGTGAACACGCGGTCGCGGTCATTGGTGATCGCGTGCATGAAATGTAGGAACATACGCGAATAGCGACTCATCGATCCCGAGATGTCGCACAGCACGACGAGGGGCGGATGGCGCCGGCGGCGCAGCTTGCGGCGCAACAGAATGAGGTTGCCGCCCGAGCGCAGGCTGGTCCGGATGGTTGCCCGCAGGTCGACCCGGGGGCCACGCTGGTTGGCGGTGAATCGCCTTGTCGGCACGTCCATGATCGGCAATCGCAGCCTGGCGATCACCGCCTTCGCCTGGCGGATTTCCTCGGCCGACATCGACTCGAAATCGATTCGCTTCAGGTCCTCGTTGGCGGAATAGGTGAACGCCGCATCGAACAGCGGGCGGTCGTCCTCTTGTTGTCGCTGGTCGCCGCCGGCACCGGGGAAGAACGCATCGGCGAGGCGGCGGCTCGCCTGCTTGGCCTCGGAAACGCCGTCCGCGTCGGCACCGAAGGACGGCAGCAGCACCGACATGACGCGTTCGAGAATCTTCGGATTCCGCCAGAAGATGTGGAAAGCCTGGTCGAAGATTTCGCGGTGGTCGCGGCGGTTGACGAAAACGGCGTGCAGCGTCCAATAGAAGTCGTCGCGACTGCCGATGCCGACCGCCTGCACCGCGCGGATCGCCTCGATCACCGTGCCCGGGCCCACCGGCAATCCGGCCGCGCGCAAGACCCGGCCGAAGTGCATGATGTTTTCGTGCAGTCGTCCCGATTCCTCGGCGGCGGCGGGGGCTTGTGTCATCAGCGGGCGGCCGCAACCTCGCGATTGACCTGGTCGAGGATCTTCGCCGCCTCGCTGCCTTGAATCTTGGCAATATCATCCTGGTATTTGAGCAGGATACCGAGCGTGTCGTTGATCGCCGCCGGGTCGAGCGCCAGCTTGTCGAGTTGGACGAGCGCCGAGGCCCAATCGATGGTCTCGGCGATACCGGGCAGCTTGAACAGGTCATGCTTGCGCAGACTCTGCACGAAGCCGACAACTTGGCGGGACAGGCCCTCGCTGGCCCCGGGAACCTTCAGCCGCAGGATGGACAGCTCGCGCGCCGCGTCGGGATAGCCGATCCAATGGTAGTAGCAGCGCCGCTTCAAGGCGTCGTGGATCTCGCGCGTGCGGTTGGAGGTAATGATCACGATCGGCGGCTTGGCCGATTTCACCGTGCCCAATTCCGGAATGGTGATCTGGTAGTCGCTCAGCACCTCGAGCAGGTAGGCTTCGAACGGTTCATCGGTGCGGTCGAGCTCGTCGATCAGCAGGACCGGCGGGCCGGCCACGTCGGGTTCGAGTGCCTGCAGCAGCGGGCGCTTGATCAGGAAGCGCTCGGAGAAAATGTCCTTCGACAGCTGCGTGCGGTCGGTCACGCCCTCCGACTCGGCGAGCCGGATTTCGATCATCTGGGCCGCATAGTTCCACTCATAGACCGCGGCGGCGACGTCGAGACCCTCGTAGCACTGCAGGCGCACGAGGCGGCGGCCCAGGACCCGCGACAACACCAGCGCGATCTCGGTCTTACCGACGCCAGCGTCGCCCTCGAGAAACAATGGTCGGCCGATTTTGAGTGCGAGGAACAGGGTCGTCGCCAGTGCCCGGTCGGCCACGTAGTTGCCGTCGCGCAGAACGACGAGAACGTCGTCGATCGAAACGGGAAGGGACCAGCGCGGCGCGTTGTTCATGGGCGTACCCTAGTGGGTCCCTTTGACAAAACAAGGGGAGCACCGCCCCCCTTGTTAGTCTGAATCCTGACGGGCAGATCAGGCGATGGCCGCTGCCACCGCCCGCTTGGCCATGACGGTGACGAGATGGGCGCGATACTCGGCGCTGCCGTGCAAGTCGGAGTTGAGGCCCTTTGCGGAAATCTTCACCTTGGCCGCGGCATCAGGCGTGAAACTCGCCGCCAGCGCTTGTTCGAGTTCCTTCGAACGGAACGCGCACGGGCCGGCGCCGGTGACGCCGACGCGAACGCCGCTCGCGGTCTCGGCGACCATGACGCCGACCATGGCGTACCGTGACGCCGGCTGCGGGAATTTCTGATAGCCCGCCCGTTTCGGGATCGGGAAGATCACCGCGGTGATGAGTTCGCCCGGCTCGAGCGCCGTTTCAAACAGGCCCTTGAAGAAGGCATCGGCGGCGATCTCGCGCTTGTTCGTCTTGATGGTGGCGCCGAGCGCCAGGACGCCCGCCGGGTAGTCGGCCGAGGGGTCGGAGTTGGCGATCGAGCCGCCGATCGTGCCGCGGTGCCGCACCATCGGGTCGCCGATCGTGCCGGCCAAGGCCGACAGGGCGGGGATCGCCTTTTTGACCTCTGGCGAACTGTGGACGTCGTAGTGGCGCGTCATCGCGCCGATGGTGACCTTGCCGCCTTCGACCTTGATCCCCCGCAGCTCCTTCAGGTCGGCGAGGTCGATGACGTCGGATGGCTGCGCCAAACGCAGCTTGAGCGTTGGGATCAGCGTCATGCCGCCGGCCATGTATTTGCCGTCCGACGCTTTTTTCAGTTTGGTGAGGGCGTCGTCGACGCTCTTGGCGCGGTGATACTCGAACTCGTACATGATTCCTCCCGTCAGGCGGCCTTCGCCGCACGTTCTTGTAGCGCTTGCCAGACGCGCGCCGGCGTCGCCGGCATCTCAAGGCTGGTTCCGATCGCATGGGTGATGGCGTTCATGACCGCCGCCGGCGCCGCGATTGCCCCCGCTTCGCCGCAGCCCTTCGCCCCGAGCGGATTGTGCGGGCATGGCGTCACGGTGAGACCAATCGTGTAGCTCGGGACGTCGTCGGCCCGCGGCAGCGCGTAATCCATCATTGAGCCGGTCAGCAGTTGCCCGGTCTTTTCGTCGTAGACGCACGCCTCGAGCAGGGCCTGGCCGATGCCCTGGCCGATGCCACCATGCACCTGTCCGGCAACAATCATCGGATTGATGACGTTGCCGAAGTCGTCGACGGCGGTGAACTGGATGATCTCGGTGCGGCCGGTGTCGGGATCGACCTCGACTTCGCAGATATGGGTGCCGAAGGGGAAGGTGAAGTTCTTCGGATCGTAGAAGGCCGTCTCGTCGAGCCCCGGTTCGATCTGATCGGTCGGCAGCTTGTGCGGGACATAGGCGGCGAAGGCGACCTCGGCGATCGACATTTTGCGGTCGGTGCCGGTCACCTTGAAGGTGCCGCGGGTGAACTCGATATCGCCCTCGGCGGCTTCCAACAGATGGGCGACGATCTTCTTTCCCTTGGCGATGATCTTGTCCATCGCCTTGTCGATGGCCGAGCCGCCGACCGCCAGCGAGCGCGAGCCGTAGGTGCCCATGCCGAAGGGAATACGGTCGGTGTCGCCGTGGACGATCTCGACCTGCTCGATCGGCACGCCCATGCGATCGGACACCAGTTGTGCGAACGTCGTTTCGTGGCCCTGGCCGTGGCTGTGGGTGCCGGTGAAGACGGTCACGCCGCCGGTCGCATTGAAACGCACCCCGGCCGCCTCATAGAGGCCGACACCGGCGCCCAGCGACCCGACCACCTGGGAGGGGGCGATGCCGCAGGCTTCGATGTAGCTCGAAAAACCGATACCGCGCAGCTTGCCGCGCTTGGCCGCGTCTGCCTTGCGTTTGGCGAAGCCGGCATAGTCGGCGAGGGTCAGCGCCTTGTCCAAGGCGCCCACATAGTTGCCGCTGTCGTATTGCAGGGCGACCGGCGTCTGATAGGGGAAGGCGCCGGCGGGTATGAAATTGCGGCGGCGCAGTTCCGCCGGGTCGATCTTCAGTTCCCGTGCCGCCTCTTCGACGATGCGCTCGACGACGTAGGTCGCCTCCGGCCGCCCGGCGCCGCGATAGGCGTCGACCGGCGTCGTGTGGGTGACCACGCCTTTAACCTCGCAGAAGATGGCGGGCGTCGCGTATTGCCCGGCCAGCAAGGTGCCGTACAGGTAGGTCGGCACCGCCGAGGAGAAGGTCGACAAATAGGCGCCGAGATTGGCGATCGTCTGGACGCGGAAGCCGAGGAACTTGCCGTTCTTGTCGATCGCCAGTTCGGCATGGGTCCGGTGATCGCGGCCATGCGCATCGGACTGGAAGGACTCGTAGCGATCGGCGGTCCATTTGACCGGACGCCCGACCAGCTTGGATGCCCACAGCACGACGCATTCCTCGGCGTAGATGAATATCTTCGAACCGAAGCCGCCGCCCACGTCGGGCGCCACGACCCGCAGTTTGGTCTCGGGCGCAATCTGGATGAACGCTGACAGGGCCAGCCGGTGAACGTGCGGGTTCTGGCTGGTCGTGTAGAGGGTGAATCGATCGGTGCCGCGATCGTACTCGCCGAGCGAGGCGCGCGGCTCCATCGCGTTGGGGATCAACCGATTGTTGACGAGATCGATTTTGGTGATGTGATGCGCTTTGGCGAAGGCGGCGTCGGTCGCCGCCTGGTCGCCCAGCACCCAATCGTAGATCAGGTTGCCGGGCACCTCCTTGTGGACCTGCGGTGCGCCGCTCTTGATGGCGTCGCGGGAGGAGATGACGGCGGGCAACGGCTCGTAATCGACCGCGATCAGCTCGGCCGCCGCCGCCGCCTGGTCACGAGTCTCGGCGACGACGAACGCGACCTGGTCGCCCACGTAGCGGGCCGTGTCGAGCGCCAGAATGGGGTGCGGCGTCGTCTTCATCGGCTGGCCGTGCCGGTCGGTGATGGTCCAGCCGCAAAACAAGTGACCCAACTTGGCCGCAGCGACGTCCTTGCCGGTGAAGATCGCCAGCACACCCGGAGCCTTGAGCGCTTTTTTCGTGTCGATCGCCTTGAGGCGGGCGTGCGCGTGCGGCGAGCGCAGAAAATAGCCGTGGGTCTGCCGCGGTCGACTCAGGTCGTCGACATAGCTGCCGGACCCCGTCAGGAAGCGTTGGTCTTCCTTGCGGCGGACGCTGGCACCAATCCCGGTTTCGACCATGGCTGCCCTCCCTTGATGGCGTGGGCGCTACATTTTCGCGTGAAGGATCGCTTTGACGATGTTGTGGTAGCCGGTACAGCGGCAGATGTTGCCTTCCAGCTCGTGACGCACGGTGTCCTCGGTCGGGCTCTTGTGGCGGCGGCGAATATCGATCGCCGCCATCACCATGCCCGGAGTGCAGAAGCCGCACTGCAGTCCGTGGTGCTCCTTGAACGACTCCTGCATCGGATGCAGCCTGCCGTCCTTGGCGAGTCCCTCGATGGTGACGACCTGGGCCCCTTCGCACTGCCCGGCCAGGACAGTGCAGGACTTGACCGCCTCGCCGTTGAAATGGACGGTACAGGCGCCGCACTGGGTGGTGTCGCAACCGACATGCGTGCCGGTCAGCCGGAGATGTTCACGGATGTATTCGACCAGCAACGTCCGCGGCTCCACGTCGGCGCTCACGGCATTGCCGTTGACGGTCATCGCTACCTTCATGAGGTCCCCCCTTGGGTGGCCCCGGTGGTCCGGGGCTCCGGTTTCATCCAGCGGCGTCAGTCCAGCCGCCTAGGAGGGCAGTTTCGAGGCAGCTGCCCAATAGGTCAAGCTTTGCGCGGGCGCGCCTCAGAGCGCGGTGACGATCACCAGGACCACCGCCGCGGCGACCACGAGGCCGATCACCCAGATGAGTGGGCTGAGACCCTTAGGGCCGGCGGCGGTCGCTATCCGCCCAGCCCCGGTGCCGGGGGCGGGCGCTATCGATTGGTCGCTCGTGGCGACCGCGGGCTCAGCCGCGGTCGCCGCTGCGCTCGCGGTGACCCGCGCGGCGAACCCGGCGAAGAAGTCGTCTGCCATTTTCTTGGCGGCGCCGTCGATCAGCCTGGCGCCGATCTGCGCCAGCTTGCCGCCGACCTGTGCCTTTGCCTCGTAGCGCAACAGCGTGGCCCCGCCATCCTCGACCAAACTGACCTTGGCGCCGCCCTTGCCGAAGCCGACGGCGCCGCCCTGGCCTTCACCACTGATCGTGTAGCCGTTCGGCGGATCGAGGTCGGACAGGGTCACCTTGCCCTTAAACTTGGCGGCGACAGGGCCAACCCGTGCGGTGACGGTTGCGGTGAACTCGGTGTCCGAGATCTTGTCGACCGTCTCGCATCCCGGGATGCAGGCCTTGAGGACCTCGGGGTCGTTCAAAGCCGTCCAAACGACGCTTTTGGCGGCCGCAATCCGGTATTCCCCGCTCATTTCCATGGTTTTTCCTGCGATTCACCAATCGTTCATTGGTTGGCGCGCAACCTACTGACACAACCCTGGGAGGGCAAGCCGTGCCTGACGAAAGCCAACTGACCGTTGCGAATAGAGTGCCAGCCCTTAGACTGGTCGACGGTTCCGCGACCAAGCCGATGAGAGCCGCCGTGAAACGTCAACCGCCTGCCGCCCGTTCGACGCTCGACATCGCTTACTGGTTTCAGACGCGCAGCGATTCAGCTGGTGAGCCGCTTTCCCAGCGCAAGTTGCACTTCCTTCTCTATCTCGCCCAGGCGCATTACGCCGCCGAGCACGATAGCCAGAAGGTGATGCCTGCCACTTTCCTCGCCACCGAAGCGGGCCCGCTCGATCCCAACATCTATCAGCTCTACGAGCACGGCTACTTCGAAACCAAAGGGGCGATGCCGAGCTTCGCCATCGAAACCTATCTCCACGAAATCTGGGCTCGCTACGGCAAGAAGACGACCAAGCAGCTCGACGCCATCGTCGGCCGCGACAACGTCTGGCGGCAAGTCTTGAACCGCGGTTCGCTGCAGGAGATTCCGGTCAAACTCATGTTCTCCGCCTATGGCGGCGGCGGCGGCGTCCTGCCGATGAACGAACGGGCTGGTGCCGGGGCCGATCGCAAGGTCAAGGAACAGGAATACTGGACGCCGACCGGCAAGCGGGCGAAAAAGTGGGTGCCCGGCATCTCGCGGCTGTCGTCGTCGGCGCCGTCGGGCAATTCATGGTCGGCAACGGCACGGCCGGCAAAGTCCCGGCGCGATTCCTAGTCCCGCCGATCATCCACACCAGCCGGGCACACCGCCTGGACTAATAGTCGTTCGCGCCCTGAGGGTCCCGCCCGCCATCGTGCTGGCGCGCGCGGCCACCGATGCGCGGTTGCAGGCAATCGCGCCGACCGAGTTTGCCTGTTGGGACGACACCGGCGCCATGCGCCAGGCGATCGACCGGGGCACGGTCGATCTGTGCATCGTTCCCACCAACCTCGCCGCGAAGTTCTACCTCGAAGAACGACCCTATCGACTCCTCGGCGTCCATATGTGGGGCATCCTGCACGTCGTCGGTCGTCGGCAAGGCCGCGCCGGCTGGGGAGGCTTGGCAGGAGCGCGCTTGGCTATTCCGCTGCCGGGCAATATGCCCGACACCATCTTCCACGTTCTCCTCGCGCGCGGCACGATCCCCGTTCCCCAGCTGAGCGTTCGCTATGTCGATTCCTATGCCGCCGCGGCCTCGGCGCTTGGGACGGGAGAAGTCGATGCCGCAGTCCTTCCCGAACCGCAGGCGAGCGCGGCGATCCGGCAGGGAGCTATCCGACTCCTTGACTTGCAGACCGAATGGGGCCGGATCATCGGTGGCCGCGCGCGCTTTCCGCAGGCGGCGACGCTGTTGCATCGACGCTGGCTCGGTCGAGCGCGCGATTTTTCCGCAGCCGCCGATGATGCCTTGGCCTTTCTCCGCGAATCACCAGCCGCGGCGGCCAATGTGGGCGCCGGCCTGCTGGCCGTCGATGCGGCGGTGGTCGAAGCGGCAATCCGCGCCACGACGTGGTCGGCCCTTAGCGGTCGGGAGGCGAGGCCCGAGATCGAGGCGTTTCTGGACGTCCTCGCCGGGGTTTCGCCGGATTTGTTTCGGGGGCCGCTTCCCGACCAGGCGTTCTATCTCGGCGACGCATAGAAAACGCTAAGCGCCAAGGCGAGCAGCAGCGCCAGGGCGACCAGCGACAGCCGGTGCGACAACGTGCGCCCCGCACCCATGCGGGCCCGACTCTTCAGCCAAACCAGCACCTGCTCCGCCGCCCGGCGCAACCACCCGCGCAGGCGGCCGCCGGCGTTCTGGTTGAGGGATGCAGCCAGGCGCATGGCCCATCCGGCGCTCGCCGGCAGCAGCCGGCGCCACAGCCAGTCGACATCCCAATGGCGGACCGCCGCCGAGGGTTGCAAGGGCAACGACAAGAAGAACGCCAGCACGGCGAAGACGATCACTTGTCCCTGCGTCAGCAAGAGAGACGGACTGAACGCATCGACCGCGACCGCGTAAGGCCCGAGCAAATAGGTCAAGGGCGGATAGAGGCCGAGAGCCAGCAGAAGAAACCCGACTCCCGTCATCGCCCAGCGCATCGATGCCGGCGGATCGGGCGGTCGCAAGCCGCTGTCCCTGCCGAAGAAGACGAGCCAGCTGCAGCGCAGGCCGACATGCAGGCAGCCGATCGCCGCCGCGACCCATAGCATCAACCAGATCTCCACCGGCGCTTCGTCGCGCGCCGCGTCGGTCGCGAGCGCAAAGGCGGCATAGCCGCCGGTCAGGGGAACGAACATCGAGGAGGCTGCGGCCAGCACCGAAGCCGTCGCAGTCAGGGGCATGCTGACCGCCAATCCGCCGAGGCGGGCGGCTTGTAGCTCGCCGCTCAGGTACACTGCCGTGCCGGTTGCCGTCGCCTGCAGGACCAGCGCGACGGTCGAGACCACGGCCAGCAAGAGCGCGGCGTTGATCGACGCCGGGCCCCCCAATCCCGCGACCATCAGAACAATGCCTGCGCTGTGCGCCACTCCAAGGGTCAACAGCCGTCGGACGTCGCTTTCGAGCACGCCATAAAAGCCGGCGTAGAAGACGGTTGCCGCTCCGGCAGCACCGTGGCGCCGAAGGGCGCTTCACAGTAGATGCGTGTCATCCACCAATGCGCCGGGCAGAGGGCCAGCTTGGTGACAAAGCCGAGGACAACGAACGTACTGCCGAGGGCGACGGAACGCCCCGGCGAATCGTTCAGTTGCCCGGCAAGGTCGAGGATGTCCAGCGAACCGCCGGCAGCGTAGATGAGGGCAATGCCCATCAAGACGAGGGCGGTCCCGGTCGACTGGGCGACGACAACGTGAAACGCACTGGCGAGCGCCCGGCGGGTCTGTCCCGCGGCGATGAGGGCGCAAGCAGCGACCGTTACGGTCTCGAAGAAGATGGCAAGCGTGAGCAGATCACCGCTTAGAAGCGTGCCGGTGGCGCCGCCCAGGAGCCCGAGCGTCGCGGCAAAGGTGAGCGCCGGCAACGAACGTCGCGTGGATCGCAGCGCCGGGTGCGCCAGGAGCGGAACGGCGGCGGCGACCACGGCCGTTCCGAGCAAGGTAATCGCGCTGAGGCTGTCACTGCGGAGGGCGATGCCCGACGGTGTGATCCAGCCGCCGAGGGCGTAGCTCCTGCCACCGGAGTTGATCGCTTGCAGCAGAAAGATCAGCGCCAGACCAACCATGATCCAGACAAAGGCCGTTGCGATGGCGCGGGCGCCGGCCGGGATGATCAGGCAGAGCGCGGCGCCCACAAACGGGCAAAAGACCGCAAAGACCGGAAGGTGAGCCATCGTCGCTTGATTTCGAAGGACGTCAGCTCGTCGTCTTCAACGCTGTCGGCCGCCGCCCGTAGGCGCAGGACGACGGCGCCTCCGACGATCAGCCAGATCAGCCCGAGCAAGACGGCGACGCTGGCGATGGCGAACGGAAGCGGGTTGATCGCCGCCGACGGGTTGGCGTCGGCGAGGCCGATCAGCAGCATCCAGGTTGAGGCCTGCAGGATCACCAGGCCGATCAACTTCTTGAGCAGATTGCCGCGCGTGATCAGGGCGGCGACGCCGAGGCCGAACAGCGCCGCGATCGCGAGGTTCAGCAGCGTGGAGAGCGCGGCATGGGCCGTCACGACGATTCGCTGGCGCTGGCGGCAAGACTGGCGGCGATGAGGCTGCCCAGTCCAAGGCCCAGCAGCGCCCCAAGCAGACGGATGCCAAGCCGCTGTCCGTCGCCGAAGTCGCGGCCGAAAACGCCGAAATCGAGGACATCGCCCTGCCAAGCGAGCGGCGCCAGCGCGATCACCAGAACGCCCATCAGGGCCAAGGCCGTCGCCATGGCCGGCCAACGCGGTTCGCCGTTCCGCGGGCCCAACGCCGTCCGGCGGAGGACGACAGCGAGCCCGAACATGACTCCCGCTGGAACCGGCCCACCCGCTTAATCGACATCGAACCAGATCAACAACACCGCGGCGCCCAGGGACAGGGCCGCGATGATCGCGGCCGCCCGCCGCATTGGCGCCGACAATCGTTCGCCGCCCAGCGCCTGCTCGACGGTCTCGCGCAGGCGCACCCAGCGGGATGGCCAGCTGGCCGACGGCTCGGCGCGAGGTTGACGACGGTCAGCGGGGACATGGACGGGGACGGCGACGACCGCGGCCGTGATCGCCGCCACCAGGATCACCGAGCCCAGCGCAATCAGGTCGAAGGATCGATAGGTCCCCAGCACGGCCGCAATCATGTTGGCGGCGCCAGTCTCGACCGGCCTATCGCGCCAGTAGCGCGGGGCAATGTGTTGGTGCGCCGGGGCGGTCGCCGCTCCGAATTCGGGGAGGGACGACAATCTGGTCGCGAGGACGGCGGCGATGGCCGCAGCGGCGAGGAGGGGCACGACGCCGGCAGCGAACGGGATCTTTTCGCGGCGTCGGGCAAATATGGCGGCCCGCCAAAGAACGGGCAGCACGACCAGCGGGCCGATTGTCAGCAACGCCGCCATGGTATCCCAGCCACGAATCAGACCGGCCAGGGCAGCGATCGAGGTGATCGACGCCGCCAACCACGCCGCGGCACGCGGCAACGAACGCGTCCATACCCGCCAGTGCGGCAAGACCCACCGCGATGGCGGCGGCGGTGGACACCGCTGCTTCGTGCATCAAGCCCCCAGATGAGCCTGGATCAGCACCCGGGTCGGTGCGGTTCGCGCTAGACCCGATCCGTCGTTCGAACCAGCCGCGCCGGCCGTTATCCCTTTACGATAACATGTTGCGCCAAGGGGCTGAGCGACCAGTAAATTTTCCGTCATGCCCGCTCTGCATGCTGTGTCGACCAAGGGAAGAAGCCCCTAATTTGGCGAGGGTAGGGAATTCTGTTATCCTTTTGAACGATTAACCAGAAGAGTCCGAAGAAAAGGGCCGGCGAGAGAAACTGAGAGTGGCAACTGGTATGGTTGAGGGGTCCTTTGGGGCGGATGGTCCGCCGCAAGATGCGCAGGAAATTCGCGGTACCGTAAAGTGGTTCAATTCGGTTAAGGGTTTCGGTTTCGTGACGCCGCAGTGTGGAAGCGGCGACGTGTTCCTCCATCTTTCGGCGCTTCGGCAAGCTGGTTACGACAGCGTTGACGAAGGGGCCACGATTGTGTGCCGCGTCGTCCGCGGATCGAAGGGTTTGCAAGCCGTCCAGGTCATTCAGGTCGATGATACGACCGTGTCGCGCGACCACGGAAGCAGTACGGCGGTCAGCCAGCACAGCCCTCCCCGTTCTTTGTTCGAGTCGAGCGGCGACTTCATGAATGCGACCGTCAAGTGGTTCAACCCCGACAAGGGCTATGGCTTCGTCACCCGCGGCGAAGCCGAACCCGACGTGTTCGTCCACATCAAGACGCTGCGGCGGGTCGGCATCGGGCAACTGATGCCCGGCCAGGCGGTCCGCATCCGTATCGGTCCGGGCCCGAAGGGGCTGCAGGTTTCGGACATCCAAATCGACTAGCACCGTACCGCTAGCCTGCCGACCGCAATCTCCCGTTGCGGCCATGGTACTATGCCCGTCCTGTCACGGGCGGTTGAGCGCCCATCAGCGAGAGCCCATGCGTCGCCCGTTCTTGTACTTGCTGCTGCTGCTGCTGCTGGCGATGGCCGCTACGTTGCTGCGGTTTCCAGCGCGCGGCGCCGAATCCGGCAGGTTGCCATCCGCGCCGTTGGTGATCGAGACGCCGACGGCGGCCCATCGTTTCACCGTCGAACTCGCCGATACGCCGGCGACCCGGGAACGCGGGCTCATGTTCCGCCGCGCCATGGCGGCCGAGGCCGGCATGCTGTTCGACTTCCAGCAATCTCAGCCGGTGGCATTTTGGATGAAGAACACCTATCTGCCGCTCGACATGATCTTCATTGCGGACGACGGCAAGATCGCGGCGATTGCCCGACGAACCGTGCCCTTGTCCGAGGCAACAGTTCCCTCGCCGGTACCAGTGCGCGCCGTTCTCGAGATCAACGCTGGCGTGGCCGACCGCCTGCGCATTAACCCGGGCGACCAGGTGCGCCACCCGATCTTCGGCGATTGGCGGTGACGACGGCGCCGGACGGCGGCGACGGCCCGCAAATGCCGCCGCCGCCCGGCTATCTGCCGCTGGCGCCGACTTCGGCGTTCGGTCGTCTTGTCGGCCCCCTCTACGAGCGGCAGGACGCCGGCGGCCGAAGCTTTGGCTTTCGCGTCGCCGAAGGTCACATCAATCTTGGCGGCTTTGCCCATGGCGGCATGCTGGCCAGCTTCGCCGACATCGTGCTCGGTCTCCACGAGGGTCGGGACTTCGACCGTTTGACGGTGACTATTCGGCTGGTCGTTGATTTTATCGGCGCGGCGCAGCTCGGTGACTGGGTCGAAGGGCGCGTGCGGATTAGCCGTCGAACGCGTTCGCTCACGTTCGTCGAGGCGGACATCACGGCGCGCGGTCGAGTGGTGATGACCGCTCAGGCCGTGTTCAAGGTCCTTGAGCGGCGGCGATCGATGGCGGATGCCACCCTGGCTTAGGAGTCCGCTTTCCGGTCGGTGGCGCGTCGCAGCCGTTTGATAAGGAGGCGGAGCAAACCCACCGTGAACACGTCGGCCTCCGAGAGTCGTTTGCGCACATCCCCGATCGAAAAAGTCGCGCATACCGTGTCCTCGGTGGCGCGCGCCGTTGCGGATCGCGGCAGGTTTTCCACCAGCGACATTTCGCCGAACACATCCCCCGGGCCGGCCGAATCGATCACCTGCTCGCTGCCGCCATGCTCGACGCCACCGGTCGTTACCAAATACGCATAGGTCGGCGGATCCCCCCGGCGAAAGATGATCTGCCCCGCGGCGAACGTGGTGTAGCCGAGTTCGTCATCGGACATGGCAAGCCCTTGATTCCACTATCCATTGTTAGTGGTTCCCGCTGACTCGGACAAGGGCAAGTCTTGCCATTCCTGCGCGGCGGACGAACAATGGCAACAGCAGGGGGGCGAACAATGGCAAGTCTGAGTGGCGTGCGCGCATGGGACGAGACCGCGGACGTGGTCGTCGTCGGTTTTGGTCTCTCGGGGGCCATCTCGGCCATTGAGGCCTACGATACGGACCCTGCCGCCGATATCCTGATCGTCGAAAAGATGCCCGAGCAATGGGCGGGCGGGAATGCCAGGGCATCCGGCCAGGACATGTTCTCGGCCAACGATGTCGACGGATTGATGCAGCACCAGCAGGCGCTCAACCAACCGAATCCGGTGCCGGAAGACGTCCTTCGCACGTGGGCCGAGGCGGTCTGCAGCCAAGAGCCGTGGATCGCCAAGATGGCAAAGGAGGCCGGTCGCGAACTGCTGGCTGGCGGCGACTGGGGCCGCAACCACGTCGAGTGGCCGGAGGAGCCCGGTGCGCAGGCGATCACCTACCTGATGACGATCGTTCCGCACCCCAGCGGCGTGTGGGAGACGTTCAAGTTTCACGCCTACCAACGCCCGATCCGCAAGATGTTCGAGGCGCCGGTAGTCGATCTCGTCCAGGACCCCGATACGGCGGAGATTTTTGGCGTCATCGTCGAACAGCGCGGGCAACGGCGAGCCATCCGCGTGCGGCGCGCAGTCATTCTTTGTTGCGGCAGTTTCGAAAACAATCTCGACATGCTGCGTAACTACTGGGGTATCGACAAGGTTTACAGCTACGGGACCCCGGGAAACACGGGCGACGGCGTGCGCATGTTGCAAAAGGCGGGCGCCGACCTCTGGCACCTGCGTGGCAAGTCGCACGCAGCCGGTTTCTGGCCTGGGTTCAAGGTGCCGGAACACCCGACCCCGTTCATGCGCAATATTCGTCATCCGGGCATGACCTGGTTTGAAGTCGCCAAGGACGGCCGGCGCTTTCATAACGAGACGTCCAAGCTGGCGCTGGAACGACACTGGCGCCGCCCCTTTCACGGCCTCTGGCTCGACGGATTGCACAAGGACGTTCAGCCGGTGCATATGATCTTCGATGAGAAACACCGCCTCGGCGGGAGTCTGGCGCTGCAGGAGGGGATGACTTGGAACGCGGTCGTCGCCCGCCATCCGTGGAGCGCCGACAATGCAGCGGAACTGCGGAAGGGTTGGTTCTTCCGCGCGGACACGCTGGCGGACCTCGCCGGGCGGATCGGTGTGGCCGGCGACGTGCTGCAGGCGACCGCCGAGCGCTACAACGCAAGTTGTCGCACCGGCTTCGATCTCGACCACGGGCGCGATCGGCGGACGCTGGAAGCGGTCGAGGGGCCACCCTTCTACGCGATCGAGGTGATCGTCGGTTTGCCCCAGGCCGTTGCCGGCGCCAAACGGAACAAGCATGCGCAGGTGCTCGATCACAAGGGGGCGCCCATTCCGCGCCTCTATGAGGCGGGCGAACTGGGCTCTACCATGGTCGGCCGCATTCAGACCGGAGCCTTCCTCACCGAGTGCGTCGTGTTCGGCCGGATCGCCGGGCGCGCGGCGGTTGGCGAACGGCCCTGGGCCAATTAGCCGGGCAAGGCCGTCGGCGCCCGTGGGGCTCCCGCCCCCTTGTCGGTAGCGGGTCCACGCCCTAGAAGGAAGCGGCCGGGGAGTAGCTCAGTTTGGTAGAGCGCCAGCTTTGGGAGCTGGATGTCGCTGGTTCAAATCCAGTCTCCCCGACCAACAGTTAGGAGTCCGTGATGGTGCGCGTGGTCGATCTGCCGGTGGAACTCTGCACCGCCGATTCGTTCAAGCCCTTCGGGCAGACCTTGGGCCAGCGGACCGATCCGCCGCCTTTCCAGACCGCGACCGTGAAGACCTGGGCGGTTGACTTCGGCATCGACGGCCGGACCGAGCTGTTGTTTGCACGGTTCGATGCGGTTCCGATGGAGTTCACCCATCTCGAACGCCATTTTGCCGTAACGCAAAGCTTCTTTCCCCTCGGCGATCATCCGGCGATCACGGTCTTTGCCGCGCCGACCGCGGCCGATCCGCGGGCCATCCCGCGGCCCGAGGCGCTTCGCGCGCTGCTGGTTCCGGGCAACATGGGCATCATGATGTACAAGGGCACCTGGCATTCGGGTCGCTTTCCGACGCGGAACAAGCCGGCGGAATACGCCTTCCTCACCGACGCCCATACGACGGCCGAACTGCAGACGATGGTCGACAAGGGGCAGGCCGGTCGTCTGACCCAGTTAGTCGACTACACCAAGGAGTTCGACGTCCGTTTCTGCGTCGTCGACCCCGACGGTCTGTTGAAGCGAGTCTAGCGGTGTCTAGCGAACGTCTCTCGTTGCTGGGCCAAAAGAGCGCTCCCCCTGAGTCGCCGGACGCCGCGCGGATCGAGCGCGTCGCCAATCCGCATCGCGACCGAGCCTATGCGGCGCGGTTCGTCTGCCCTGAATTCACCAGCCTCTGCCCGATCACCGGTCAGCCGGACTTCGCTCATTTGGTGATCGACTACGTGCCGGGCGAGTGGCTCGTCGAAAGCAAATCCCTGAAACTCTACCTGGCGGCGTTCCGCAATCACGAAGCGTTTCACGAGGATTGCACGCTCACCATCGCCAAGCGCCTGGTGGCTGAGGTGGCGCCGCAATGGCTGCGCATGGGCGGCTATTTCTATCCGCGCGGCGGGATGCCGATCGACGTCTTCTTCCAGACCGGTTCGGTACCGGAAGGCGTTTGGATTCCCGACCAGGGCGTGGCGCCCTATCGCGGGCGCGGCTGATCGGTCTCAGGGCATCACGGCGCCGCCGTTAACGTGCAGGACCTGTCCCGTCATCTGACGCGACATCGGCCCGGCCAAGAATAAGAACGCGCCGACCAAGTCCTCCGGTTCGGCGACACGGCCGAGGGGAATCATGCGGGTCACCGCGGAGACGTCGAGGCCGCCGGGGCCGATCGCCCCAGCCGCCGACACCTTCACCTTGTTGCTGACGCCGCCCGGGGCCACCACGTTGACGCGCACGTCGGGGGCGTTTTCGATCGCTAGCGTCTTGCTCAGCGAGACCAGTCCGCCCTTCGCCGCCGCATAGGCGCCGACGTTCTTGAGCGGCCGATAGGCGACGCCGGAGGCGGTATGGACCAACGAGCCGACGCCCGACGCCTTGAGAAGGGGCATGGCGTGCTTCGAGATCAGGAAGGCGGAGCGCAGATTGCGACTGATGTCCTCGTCGAAGTGCTTGACGTCCTTCGTCGTCAGCGGACCGGGGGCGTTGCCGGCGCCGACCAGATTCATCACCGCGTCGATCGCCGGGCGATGCTGGGCGAGGGCGGCAAAAGCCGCCTGCACCGAGTCTTCGTCATGGGCGTCGAAGGGAATGAAGCGCACCCCCTTGGGGACCGGGCTCTGGTCGTGGGTTCGCTGAAGATCGAGGACCGCGACGTCGAGATCCGTTTCGACGCAGGCGCGCACGATGGCCCGGCCGATTCCGCCGCAACCGCCCGAAACGACGACCCGGGCGCCCTTCGGCGGGCCGAGCCGCGAAAAATCGTAGTGCCGGGGTTCGCTCATGGGACCTCCTGGGCCAAACCGTTTACCGTCCGCCAAGCATGTTTGGCCAGGTTTGTTTGCTCGCGCAAGATCGTTTCCAACGAGCGCTGGAGGCCGGTCAAGCGATGGTGCAGGGTAGCCATCCTTAGCGAGGCAGCGGCCACTGTTGGCGTCGAGCGCTTCAACGAACGGCGCATGAAACTCGCTCGCAATCGGCAGCGCCGAGTTCTAGAGAGCGAACTGAATCAACCGCTTCATCCCAAGGTCTTCAGCTTCGAGAATCTGTTCCGGTCGCATGAGCGGGCGCAAGCGATCACGGTCGAAGGTGGCCTCTTCCCGCTGCAAGGCGGCGAGGTTGAACCACATGTAGGCGCGCACCAGATCCTTGGGCATGCCAATGCCGTCGCGATAGATGCGACCGAGTTCCCGTCGCGAGTCGATGTTCCCCTGGTCGGCGGCTGTCTCGAACCAACGGATGGCCTCGCGCTCGCTCTTGGCGACGCCGCTGCCGGTCAGGTAGTGCCGCGCCGTGTGCCACTGCGCCGATTTGGACCCTTTTTCCGCTGCTCGCTGGTACCACTGGGCCGCTTCTTTCTCATCGAATTGCGGCGTGCCGTGAGAATCGTACAAGGCGGCCACGATCTCCATGGCGCGCGCATCCCCTTTTTCGGCCAGCGGCCGGCAGCGCGCGATCACGGCAGCCGGGTCCCCCGCTGTCTGCCCTGGGCGCGATAAAGTTGCTCGCACGCAGCGATTGCGGTCTGGTCCCGCTCCGTCAGGCCGGCGGCAAGGCTGGCGCGGACGCGCTCCCATTGGGCGCTGGCCTGCTCGAGCGACCCGTGGCGGTCGCGGTTCCAGGTGTCGCGCCGGTCGGCGCTCGCAAACAAGAAAACCTTGCCGTCCTCCACGATGAACATGGTCGAGCTCGACTCCTCCGCTCGCCCGGCGGACACACCGAGGCCGTCATACTCGCCGAACTGCGGGGCCATGCGTTCGGGGTTGGCGGCAAAGGCGGCGCGGTTCTGGCCGTTGGCAAACCACCAAGTCGCCCCATTCCACACGAAGCTGTTGGTGGCGCTGCCACGCACCGCTTTTTCTTCGGTCAGGTAGGCGACCGGGTCGTAGCCGCGGATGGCGATTCCCCCCGGCGCATAGACGGCCGGCTGCGCGGCAAGCGGGTAGGCGAGCATGATCGCCGCCAGCGCCAGACAGAAGGCCGACAGCCACCGCGTCACGGCGCCGCCCTCTGCCCGCCGCGTCCAAACCAGCGCCACGGGCGCGCCAATCCGACGCAGGCTAAAACCAACACCGCGAGCCACACGGACCAAAGGCGGGCGATCTAGCGCGTCAGCGTGGCGAGGAACGGTTCGCGCACCGCGATGTCGCGCACGATGCTGCGCACCCGCCGAGTCTCGACGGTGCCGTCGAGTTCGGCCGTGACATAGAATGCGACGGTGATCCGTTGCTGACCCGGCGCGGTTGCGCGCACGGTCCAGAACCAGACCAGCGCGCCCGGGCGGCTCGACGACTGTTCCTGTCGCGGCACACCGGTGACATCGAATCCCGGTGCGTCGATCGTCCCGGCAATGGCATCGCCGATGCGGACGCGTTCGAGCGCGACGCGCGGATTGCGCATGCCAAGGGCGACGGTCTCGCGCAGCGCTCCTGGGTCGGGCGCGAGAAGGGCCTCAACGTCGGCCGTTTCGCCCAGCTTCATCGTGTCGGGCGTCCGCACGGCCACCGTGCCGCGGGGAACGTCGCGAATGAACTTGGCGAACTCTTCCGGATTGCCTTTCGGGAGGCGACGCAGGTCGGCCTTATCGAGACCCGAGGTTCGCACGATCTGCGCCATTTTCACCGAACTCGATTCCGCCTCACCGCCGCCCTACCCGCCGACGCCGCGAATGTCGAGCTGACTCGAGGTGCTGATCAACCAGAACAGCAGTCCGAGCACGGCGAGAAACGCGATGAATTCTAACGCCGTTCGCACCGCCACCCTCACAGCCGTTGCGCTGGGCCGGGAATGTGAACGTTGGCGAGTCCGCCGTCAAATCTTGGCCGGTGGCGGGCAACAATCTCGGTACGCGAGCGTCGCCCGGCGCACTCAACTCGCCGGCTAGTCGAGCACTGACATTGGCGAGAACGTCAGCAAGGCGAGTGCACAGCCGGGCGCACTCAGGTTGGGCTCGGCCCGGCGCCAGCGCAGCTCGGTCGCTGTGCGACTCTGGCCGGAATGTGCCGCGGTGCGCAGAACTTCTTGGTAAAGGATGCGGCCGGGGTGAAGCGACCCGTAGCGGAAAAGACCGAGCACCACCAGGGCGAGGCCGCCGCAGGTGGCCAGGAAAAGTGCGAAAAATCGAGGGGTGGGGACAAACATCGGCCCTTGTACGGTCGGTCGGGAGCATAACCCATCCCGACGAAGGTGGCTTGCCAGCAAGGCGACTTCGCCTTACCTGTGAGCCGGTCATTGTTCAAAGTTGTTTGATCCATGAAAGCTCGAATTTTTCGGCCAGCGAAGACAGCGATGCAGTCCGGACGCGCCAACAGCCAACGGTGGCTGCTCGAATATGATTCGATGGCACCCCGGCAGATCGATCCGTTAATGGGCTGGACCAGCTCGGCGGACACGACCCAGCAGGTGGTGATGGCGTTCGCCACCAAGGAGGAGGCCGTGGAGTTTGCCAAGGCGCGCGGTCTTGAATTCGAGGTGGGGGAACCCCGCGACCGGCGCGTTCGCCCAAAGAGCTACGCCGACAACTTCAAGTCCGGCCAGGTCGGGTAGGCGGCGACGGTTCAGGCTCCGGCACGGCCCGCCTGATCGCCGGGCGGACTTGTCGCTCGTCCGTTCCACGGGTACCTTTGCGCGTTGCCATTAGCCACCCGAGGGATCCATGCCGATCAACGCCACGCATGCCATGTTTCCTGATGCCAATCAGGACGAGCAGTCGCGCCAACATTTCATTCGCGCCTTCAAGGTGCACATCGCCCAAGAGATTATGCCGGGCAACGACGTTCTCTATCGGCAACGGGTCGTGCCGAAGTTCCTGAAGGAAAAGAACCGCCCGCCCGTGAGCCGCCGCGAGGTGCGCGAGGCGTTGGGCCAGGAGCCGTACAATCAGATGTGGAGTTCCCTGCTGCGCACCAGTCAGGAGATGCTGTACGACACTGTGCGTCCCAGTATCGAGCGCCAGCTCCCCGACCTGCTCAAGAAGGCGAAGGCCAAGTTCTCGGGCAAACGCGGCACGCTGCGCATGAATGCGAAGCTGGAAATGCCGAGTTACCACACCGCGGTCGACATTCACTGCAAGCCCGGCGCCTATCACAGCGAAACGACGGGCGAGGACATCCTGGCCGGCGCTGAATTCGATCGCACCCTGCACCTCTATTTCATGGGTCAGGCCGGTCCGAATAACGACGACATGGGCGTTTCCAGCGGCTCGTGGATCAAGAAACGTTTCCCGACTCTGAAGCCCAAGCGCATTCTCGATATGGGATGCACGATCGGTCACTCGACCTTGCCCTACGCCGATCACTATCCCGACGCGGAGGTCCATGCGCTCGACGTCGCCGGGCCCTGCGTGCGCTATGGCCATTACCGCGCCGAGGCGTTGGGCAAGAAGGTGCACTTCAGCCAGCAGAACGCCGAGCATACCGATTTTCCGGACGGCTATTTCGACCTGATCGTGTCGCACATCATGCTGCACGAGACCTCGACGCGCGGCAGCCGCAACATCTTTAAGGAATGCCACCGCCTGCTGCGCAAAGGCGGCGTGATGGTGCATGTCGACGGAATCGGGCGGAAAGATCCCTACGACAAGTACTTTTCCGAATGGAATGCCCACTACAACGCCGAGCCGTATCTCGGCACCATCCAGGATGAAGATTTCCGGCAGATCACGGTGCAGGCCGGTTTTGCCGCCGGGGATTATTTCGAGGAGCGCATCCCGAGCGTCTACATGACCGACGGCAAGCGGGGCGAGGGCAAGGGCTTCGGCTCGTACTATGCGGTGGGCGCGACCAAGAAATAGCCACCTGCCGATGCGTATTCGGATCGGGGGTCGGCGGCAGCGTCGGCCCCCGGTTCGTTTCACGGACGAGTGTTCGACGGCATGGGCGTCAGCGGCTTGGTCCAGGGTAGGGTTTGGCTTGGTCGCCATTCGTCGATGGGACGGGAGCGTGGTGCGGATAAAGCGCTTGGGGCCGGGTTTGCGCGCGGCCACTCGATGGTTCACCTGGGCGGTGTTGCTGCTGGCCGCTGGTTGCGCGGCGCCCTCGCTCGACCCCGAGTGGGCGCGATACGTCGACTTTCGCAACGAGTTGTCGCCCAGCCTCCAGGCGGTGAGCGAGCGTTCTGGCGCTTCGAGCTTCCCCTTGCGGTCGTGGCGGGCGGAGGAGCAGGCGGCCTTCCTTGCCCAACTTCAGGCCATCCGCCAGAAGGCCCCCGGGCTGATCGACCGGGCGGCGGCCCCGGGTCCGGTGCCGATCTATCGCGTCGACCGCGCAACCGGGCAGGCGCATGGACTGGAGACGCTGGCGGGGTCCGGCGCGGGCGTCCTGTGGATCTACAATTCCTTTCCCCTCGAGCAGCCGGCGCAGGTGTTCGACTCGCTGTCGCACGAGCTCGTGCACGTCGCCGACGCCCACAGCCGTATCGCGCGATCGCCCGAGTTCCGCCAGGCGGTCGAACCGCGAATCTGCGACCTCCGGGAGGGTATCAAGAAGGCGGGCTTTGCCGATTGGCGCGAAGCCTTAGCCGCACGGCGCGACGACCTTGCGCGCCAGGTCGGCTTGCCGAACCTCTATGCCGCCACGGCAGTGCAGGAAGCCCTGGCCGAGTACGTCTCCTATGCGTTGGCCGACCGCGGCTTCAAGCTTCCGGCCGACGTGGCCGCCATCCTGGACCGCCGAGTGTTCAGCCTGCCGATCGGCGAGGACGTCGTCGGCCTTGCCCTCTTGCGCGCGCAAGAGCGGGTTCGCGCCGGCCGCGCCGAGGAGGCCATGCCCGATCTGGCGATGGTCTTGGAGCGCGAACCCGGGAACGCCGAAGCGCTGGGGCAGCGCGGGTTGGCACTGGCGACGAAGGGGAACTTCGCCGGAGCCCGTGCCGATTTGAGCGCGGCGCTCGAGGCGATGGCCGAATTCGACGCCATGCGACCCCTGCTGCTGGCGGCGCGCGCCCAGGCGGCCTTCGGCACGGCGCAATACGCCACGGCGATTGACGATGCCGCGACGGCGCTCGCCATCAATCCCGCCCTGCTGCCGGCGCTGATCATCCGCGCCGCCGCCTTCCACCGCCAGAAGGAGTTCGGGCGGGCCGTCGCCGACCTGAACACCGCGCTCGACCGATCGCCCGACTATCGGGCGCTGTACCTGATGCGCGCCGACGCCAAGGGCGCGCTCGGCGACAATCTCGGGGCGATCGACGACTTGACCCGTGTGCTGGCCAAGGAACCGACGGCCCGCGCCTTCTTGAGCCGGGCTCTCTACCTCGGCAAGGTGAGGCGCGTCGCGGAAGCGCGCGAGGACGTTGACCAGGCGCTCCGCCTCGACCCCTCGCTCGGCCGCGAGGCGGATGGCGTGCGGCGCGGTCTCACGGGCGAGCGCGGCGGTCGCTGAATGGCAGGCGGGTTGCGCCGCCCCATTGACCGCCTCCCTTTGCCAGGCGCCATCTTTTGCAGTAGGTGGAGAGAAGTAGGCGCCCTTAGCTCAGGTGGATGAGAGCAACAGCCTTCTAAGCTGTGGGTCCCCGGTTCGAGTCCGGGAGGGCGCACCACTTTTCCCGTGATTATCGCTGGCCGCCCCGTTCATCGTTGACTGACCTTGTCTCGTCCGCCGGCCTTGGCGTCGTACAGCGCCTTGTCGGCGTGCCCCAGAAGCGAGTTCAGGTCATCCGCCGCCGAGGCGACCGAGGTAACGCCGATGCTGACGGTGATCGAGGTCTTCTTGCCGTCGACCAGGATGGGATCGTTCTTGACGGCCTCGCGGATGCGCTCGGCCACTTACAACGCTTGGACGGCATCCGTATGCGGGAGAAGAATGCCGAACTCTTCGCCGCCGATGCGTCCGATGACATCGTGTTTGCGAAGAGCGCCTCGGCAAGTCTGGGCGAATCGTTTCAGGACGGCATCGCCGGTGGCAAGGCCCAAGGTGTCGTTGATCTTCTTGAAACGGTCGATGTCCGCGAGCAGGACCGAGAGCGGCGCGCCATAGCGGATCGATCGGCGAACTTCGCGGGTTCCTACATCGGTGAAATGCCGTCGAGACAGCGCTCCGGTCAGCGGGTCGATCATCGACAGACGACGCAACTCCTACTCGTCCATGACCATTTTGGTGAGATCGGCGAGGGGACTCTTTTGGTCGTCATCGACGTCGCGTGGTTTGCGATCGATCACGCACAGGGTGCCGAGGTTCTGTCCGTTCGGAGCCATCAACGGGGCGCCCGCGTAGAAGCGGATTCCTGGATCAGCGACGACCAACGGGTTGTCGGAAAAACGGGGGTCGCGGGTTGCGTCATTGACCACGAACACGTCCGTCCCGCGGATGGCATGGGCGCAGAACGCCACGTTGCGCGGCGTTTTCTCGGCCTCGAGGCCTTGGCGCGACTTGAACCACTGCCGGTCCTTGTCGATTAACGACACCAGCGCGATCGGGGTTTCGAACAGCTTTGTCGCGAGTCGGGTGATGCGATCGAAGGCGGCATCGCCCGGCGTGTCGAGAATGTCGTAACCATCGAGCGTAGCCAGTCTGTCGTTCTCCTAGGACGGGGCGTGGCCATCTTTGTCCGGTTGTGAATTTTTCCGACTGACAGGCGCTTCAGCCAACTTGCTGGGGTTGAGCGGTCATCCGTCGCGTTTAGAAAAGCTCAAACGAGCTTTCGGCGACATCGAGCGTTTCCAGCTTCGGCGGCACCTCGAGGTTGTCCTTGAGCTGCTGCTGCAAGTGTTTGAACGAGGCCAGCTGCCCGGCGGGCGCTCGGCCTCGTCCGAACGGTAGTGCACCAGGTGCATGAACGTCTTGCCGTCCGGCAGGACATAGGAGCTGTGCTTGCAGCCGAAATCGCCAAGCGCGTGCAGTTCGGTCATCACCGCGGCGATATTTTCCGATTCTGGTCGGCAAACTGCGGACGCACCGTGTACTGAACGCGAATGGCTTTCATGGCCTTGTCTTCCTTTGAACCGTCTCTCGCCGGCCAAGATGACCACTACTCTACCAGCCTCCGCCCAAGGGCGAAGCCGCCAGTCCAAAGTGCCCGACCTGTTTCCCTTCTGGTTGACAATAGCGTCACCATGCGCCGAAGGATGAGCTAACGTTCGGCTCACGGGTCGCTCACCGACCAGGCCGCCGATAGGGCGGGGGCCACTCCCAAGAACGCGAGGAAGACTGCCATGAACCGACTTGTTTGGTGGACGACCGCCGCGGTCGTCGCTGCGCTTGCCGCCGTGGCGATCGGCATTTATGGCGGGCAGGACCAGCATGCCGGCCACGGCGGAGTGCCGGCGGGCTCCGCTCCTGCGGGCGGGCATAACATGGGTCCGATCAAGGCGCGTTCGGCCTCCGCCCTTGGCATCGCCGCCGTCGGCGGGCGCGATCTCGCCCCCGTCCTGGTCGATGGCGTGCGGGAATTCGCCTTGACGGTCGGGGTGGTGCGCTGGTCCATCCTGCCCACCGTCATCGCCGGCGCTTACGCTTACAACCAGCAGGTCCCCGGGCCGCTGCTGCGCGTTCGTCCTGGCGAGCGCATTCGCATCAGGGTCAGGAACGAATTGCCCGAGGCGACGACGGTGCATTGGCACGGCCTCGACATTCCGAACGAGCAGGACGGCGTACCGCTGCTTACCCAGGCGCCGATCGAGCGGGGCGCGACCCATGTCTATGAATTCGTCGTTCCGGAAACGCCGGGCACGTTCTTCTACCACTCGCATCTCGCCGCCGACCGCCAGCAGGCGGTCGGCCTCTACGGCGCGCTCATCATCGAAGGCGACGAGCCGCCGCACGAGGCGGAGTACGTGCTGGCGCTGGGCGAGTGGCGGATCGTGCGCGGCGACAGCTATCCGGCGATGCCGCACGACGGCATGATGCCTAACTACTTCACCATCAATGGCAGGAGTTACCCCGCCACCGAAACGATCAAGGCCAGGCTGGGCGACCGTCTACTGTTTCGCCTGATCGGCTCGGGCCAATTCATTCATCCGATCCATATCCACGGCGGTGCGTTCGAGATCGTCGCCACCGACGGCCACGCCGTGCCGCGCGAGGCCCGGTTGCGCAAGGATACCGTCCTGGTCGGCCCGGGCGAGCGCTACGATGTCCTATGGACGGCGCTGAGGCCCGGCAAATGGCTGCTGCACTGTCACATCAACCACCATATGACCAACGACGGGGTCGAGGTCGACGGCGGCGGTGGCATGATGATGGTGATCGACGTCGCGGCGTGAACGTCGCTCGCCCGGTCTTGGCGCCCGCGGAAATCGAACGATCGCGCGCTATCCGGCCCCTGCCGCCGGCTACCGCGCAGGCGCGTCATCAAGGGCGTTTCATACTGGCCCACAGTGAGTTTGGCGCTATCATACCGCGCCCACCCGCGCACCGACCCAGGAGTCAGCGATGGCCACCCTCGACGTCTATTCCCGCGCTCGCCGCAACGACATCTCCGCAGCCGAATGGCGCGCCCGTGTCGACCTGGCGGCGATCCACCACATCTTCGATCAGAAGGGGTGGACCGACAGCATCAACACCCATTTGTCGGTGCGCTCTCCCGACAACCCCAAGCATTTTTTCTTGAAGCCGGATCGGCAGCTATTTTCGCAGGTTAAGGCATCGACGCTGGTGAAGGTCGATATCGACGGCAACCTGGTGGAACCGGATGGTGAGCCGGTCAACGCCGCCGGGGCGATCATCCATAGCGCGGTCCTGGCGGGCCGTCCGGATGCCAATTGCGTGCTCCATCATCACACCGATGCCGGTGTCGCGGTGTCGTCGCTCGAGGACGGCCTGCTGCCGATGAGCCAACATGCATTGCAGTTCTACAATCGCCTGTCCTATCACGAGTATGAAGGGATCGCGCTCGATCCCTCGGAGCGCGCGGGCCTGCAAAAGGACCTCGGCCAGAACTGGGCGATGCTGCTTCGCAACCACGGCGTTCTCGTGGTCGGCACATCGGTGGGGTCGGCCTATGCCACCTGCGATCAACTCGAAACCGCCTGTCGCTCCCAGCTGCTGGCGATGCAGACCGGCGCCAAGATCCGCCTGCCGACTCCCGAGGTGTGCGAGCACACGGCGCGGCAATTCGAGTCGTTCGACGATCGTCGTGCCGACGAGGTCGAATGGCCCGTGACGCTGAGCTGGCTCGACGATCTCGGCGTGCGCTTTGCGGAGTGACGGCTAACTCACTCCGATCAGCCAGGTCAGGCCGGTCCATTCAGCGAAAACGGCCACGCCCCACAGCAGCACGCTGGCCAGCAGGCCGACCAGCGCGATGGTGATCAGCATCAGGCCGATGTCGCCCAAAAAGACTCCGGTTTCGCTCACCAGGCGCCCGAGGGCGGTGGTGGCCCGGCGCTGTTCACCGCTTTCGACCTGCCACTGGACGTCGCTCTCGTAGTAGCGCTCCCAGCGTGCCGCCTCTTGACCGATATCAGTGGTCGGATCGACTCGGGCTCCTTCCTGTCCGATCGGCTGGTAGCCGCCGATGTCGTAGAGGATGCGCTGGTCGCGATCGCTGAGAATGGCGTAGGCGGCCAAAATGCGGCGGAAGGTGTTGGCCGCCTCCGGGCCGTCCGGGTCGGTGTCGGGGTGGTACTGCTTGGCGAGCTTGCGGAACTTCCACTTGATGAAGTCGAGGCTGGCGGTGGGCGGAACGCCCAGCGTCTCGTACGGATCGAGGGCGGCGACCGACATGTCCTATCGTGGAAGGGCGCCGTCGAGCCAGCGGGCGTGCGCAAAGAGATCGGAATCGCGGCCGCCAAATCCCATCAGCTGGAAGCCGACCGGTAAACCGCCGTCGGCGAGCAGGGGCAGGTTCATCGACGGCATCCCCAGATACGCCCACGGCACCTGGTAGTGGCGGCTGCCGGTCGTCGCATGACCGAGCGGCGCCGGCCCGGTCGATCCCAGGCTGACGAAGGCGTCGATTTTTTCCGCCCAGCCCATGGTGCGACCGCGCAACGC
>SHVP01000013.1 GCA_009694165.1 Alphaproteobacteria bacterium | reverse complement strand
GAATTTGCATTATGCAGGATTCGGCTGGCGCGACGATCGGCTTGATGAAGCCGGGGCACTGACCACCTGACCGGCGTACGGGGTCAGGACCGTGGTCCTCCCCCGCGACGCAGCCCGCTGCCGCAAATCGATTGACCTCGGCTGCAAGAGGCCGTTGATTCGCCGTCTTCGCGTGGACGGAGAGTGCCGTGCAGCATTTCACTCCATTGTCGTCTTTGCTAGGCGGGGCCCTGATCGGTCTGGCGGCTTCGCTACTGCTCCTTCTCAATGGCCGGGTCGCCGGCGTCAGCGGCATCCTGGCTGGGCTGCTGCCGCCCAGCCGCGGCGACGCCGCGTGGCGCGGTTTCTTCCTCGCCGGGCTGATCATCGGCGCCCTGCTGTACCGCGTCGCGTTGGGGTTCGATGATTCGATCGCCTTCGACGTCCCTTGGCCCTGGCTCGTCGTTGCTGGCCTGCTGACGGGGTTAGGCACGCGGATCGGCGGCGGGTGTACCTCCGGCCACGGCGTCTGCGGGATCAGTCGGCTGTCGCTGCGCTCATTGGCCGCGACCGCCATCTTCGTCGGCGTCGGGATGGTCACGGTTTTCGTTCTACGTCACGTGACGGGCCTCTGACATGGTGCGCAATCTTGCCGCTCTCGCTGTTGGCACGCTATTCGGCCTCGGGCTGGCGATTTCGCATATGGTCGATCCTGGCAAAGTGAAGGCCTTCCTCGACGTCGCCGGGGATTGGGATCCAAGCCTCTGCTTCGTCATGGGAGGAGCGGTCGTCGTCGCGTTCTTGGGGTTCCGCCTGGCCCAGCGACGATCCGCTCCCTTGCTCGACCACCGCTTCTTCCTTGCCCGCAATCGGCAAACCATCGACAGCCGCCTGGCGATCGGCGCGGCGCTGTTTGGCGTGGGCTGGGGAATTGCCGGCGTTTGCCCCGGGCCGGCCCTCTCGTCCGTCACCTACGCTCTTTGGGACACCGTGATCTTTCTTGTGGCCATGGCGGTCGGAGCGGCGGCCGCGCGGCTGGCGATGCCGCCCCTGGCGGCGGCACCGTTGCCGCAGGCTGCGCCATGAATGAGCCGGGGATTGCGCTCGTCACCGGCGCCGGGCGCCGCATCGGCCGGGCCATCGCCATCGAGCTCGCGGCGAACGGCTGGACGGTCGCGATCCACTGCGCGACGTCGCAAAGGGAGGCCGATCAGGTCGTCGGCGACATTCGCTCAACCGGCGGCCGCGCCGCCGTCTTCACCGCGAACCTCGGCGATGTTCACGCGGCCGGCGAACTCGTCGACCGGGTAGCCGCCGAACTCGGCCCCCCCAACTGCCTCGTCAACAACGCGTCCGTGTTCGAGCGCGACGAGTTGGGCGACATCAGCGCCGAGTCCTGGGATTCGCACTTGGCGGTCAATTTGCGGGCGCCGGTCTTCTTGACGCAGCGCTTCGCCACGCTGTTGCCGGCGACGACCGAGGGAAACGTCATCAACATCATCGACGAGCGGGTCTGGAATCTGACGCCGCACTTCGTCTCCTACACGATCAGCAAGGCCGGGTTGTGGGCCTTCACGCAGGCAGCAGCGCTCGCCCTGGCCCCTCGCATTCGTGTCAACGCCATCGGACCGGGACCCATCCTCCCCAGTAGCAGGCAGAGTCAGGCCGACTTCGATCGCCAGTGCGCCGCGACACCGCTGCGCCGTGGCTCGAGTCCTGCGGAGGTTGCCGCCGCCGTTCGCTTCATCCTGTCGGCGCCGGCGATGACTGGACAAATGATCGCCCTTGACGGCGGCGCGCATTTGACTTGGCGCGGCCAAGCGGTGCACGAGTAGAACGATGACGCTCCCCGCCGCGGCCTCGCGCCGTATCTTCATTCGCGATCTGGTGTTGGAAGTCCTGATCGGCGTGCATCGACACGAGCGTCGCCAGCGACAGCCGGTCCGCATCAACATCGACCTCGTGGTCGACGGTGGGGTCAGCGAGGACCGCCTCGAACAGGTCGTCGACTACGAATCTGTCGTGGCCGACGTCCGCGACCTCGTGACCCGCGGCCACATCAATCTGGTGGAGACCCTGGCCGAACGAATTGCCGGATATTGTTTGACCGACCCCAGGGTCGAGGAAGCGCGCATTCGGGTCGAAAAACTGGCCGTGTTGCCCGACGCGGCTTCAGTCGGCGTTGAATTGGTCCGCCGTCGCGCCTAGGCGGACGCCAGCGCGTCGCAAACCAAGGAATTCTGCGGTCCAGCGCCGATGCTTGTACACAGGCGGCCGGCGGAGTCCGGACGAGGTGGTTTGGCGCCCCCGGATTTCGGCGGATCGCCAAAGCCCGCGGGGGACCCGACTTTTTATCGTTTTATTTCAATCATTTGTAAATGTTTCCTAAATAATAGGCGGCGGCGCCGAAATCCCAGAAATCTTGGCAAGTCGCGCCATTCCGACCGGCTTGCCCACAAGGTTCTCCCCAACAAGCGGGGGATATTGTCGCCACGCTTGGTCGCCCGGCTGGTTTCAATGCAGACACGAGCGCTGCGTTGACCCGCCGATGGCGGGACGCAACATTGGACGAACAATGATCGAGCCGCCCGACCCACCCGTCGACGCCGCCACTGCGCCTAGCGCCAAACCAGCGCTGCGGCATGGTCGCGAGGTTCTTGCGGCTGCGCTGGCGACCCTGCCGTCGGCTCCCGGCGTCTATCGGATGGCCGACAAGAACGGCGCCGTCCTCTACGTCGGCAAGGCAAAGAACCTCAAGAAGAGGGTGTCGGCGTACGCCAACCGCAGCGGCCATTCGCTGCGCATCCAACGCATGATCGCGGCCACGCAGTCGCTCGAGATCGTGACCACCCATACCGAGGTCGAAGCGCTGCTACTCGAGTCCAACCTGATTAAGAAGTTGAAGCCCCGCTTCAACATCCTTCTGCGTGACGATAAATCGTTCCCCTACATCATGATCCGGCGCGACCACGAGTGGGCGCAAATCGCCAAGCATCGTGGCACACGTAACCGCAAGGCCGAATTTTTTGGTCCGTTCGCCTCCGCCGGCGCGGTGAACCGCACCTTGTCCGCGCTTCAGCGGGCGTTTCCGCTGCGCTCATGCAGCGATTCCGTCTTTGAGTCCCGGACCCGGCCATGCCTGCAATTTCAGATCAAGCGGTGCACGGCCCCCTGCGTCGATCGCATCACCCGCGAGGACTACGAGCAGATCGTTGACCAAGCCCGAAACTTCTTGATGGGCCGCAGCCAGGAGATTCAGCAACATATGTCGCGTTCGATGCAGATCGCGGCTGAGACCCGCGACTACGAGACCGCCGCGGTGTTTCGCGATCGCATCCGCGCCCTGACCCAGATTCAAGCGCGGCAGGATATTAACGTTCAGGCTGTGCCCGAGGCCGACGTAGTGGCGATGCATCTTGATGCCGGTCTGGCCTGCATCCAGATTTTCTTTTTCCGGGCCGGCCAGAATTTCGGCAACCGCGCCTATTTCCCGGCCCATACGCAGAATGCCGACGCCGAGGAGATTCTGGGAGCATTCATCGGGCAGTTCTATGCCGCCCGCCAGCCGCCTCGCCTGATCCTGATGAGCCACCCGCTCGACCGCATCGACCTGATCGAAGAGGCCCTGGCGATCCGCGCCGGCAACCGCGTCAAGGTCGAGCACCCGCAGCGGGGGGCTAAAGCCGACCTGGTGGCCCATGCCGCCGACAACGCGCGCGAGGCGCTGCGGCGCCGGTTGGCCGAGAGCGCGACCCAGCGCAAGCTGCTCGACGGGCTCGCGCGGGCGTTCCGGCTCGACGGCCCGCCGTCCCGCATCGAGGTCTACGACAACAGCCACATCATGGGCACCAACGCCGTCGGCGCCATGGTTGTCGCCGGACCCGAAGGCTTCGCCAAAGGCAGCTACCGCAAGTTCAACATCAAGCGGACCGATCTGAGCCCAGGCGACGACTTCGGCATGATGACCGAGGTTCTGACGCGCCGATTCAAGCGTCTGCTGAGCGAGGACGCCGCCCGTGAATCGGGCAATTGGCCCGATTTGGTTCTCGTCGATGGCGGTGGTGGCCAAATGACGGCAGCAAAGGCGGTCTTCGCTGACCTCGGCGTGACCGGAGTCGTGCTGGCGGCCGTCGCCAAAGGGCCTGATCGTAACGCTGGGCGCGAGCGCGTTTTTCTCGCCGACGGCACCGAACTGACGCTCGATGAGCGGGACCCCGTCCTCTACTTCATCCAACGCCTCCGCGATGAGGCCCATCGTTTTGCCATCGGCAGTCACCGGCAAAAACGCTCCAAGGCGATCGGTGCGTCGCCACTCGACGAGGTCGCCGGCATCGGCGCCAAGCGCAAACGCGCTCTGCTTCACCATTTCGGGTCAGCCGGCGAGGTCGCCCGGGCTGGCCTGGCCGACCTCGAGCGCGTCGACGGAATCAGCAAGACCGTGGCAAAACTGATCTACGATCATTTCCACGCCGAAGGGTAGGGCCGCATCGCCGGAAGCGGCATGATCGCGTACTATGCAGCAACCATGCTGACAAGCCTCCCCAACCTCCTCACCCTTTCGCGCATTGGCGCCATCCCGGCGATCGTCGCCGCCTTCTACCTCGAAACAACGGCGGCCCACTGGGTCACGTTCGGTCTGTTTCTGGTCGCCGGCGTGACTGATTTCCTGGACGGACACCTTGCCCGCCGCTGGTCGCAGATGTCGGCCCTGGGCCGGTTCCTCGACCCGGTGGCCGACAAACTGATCGTCGCCGCGGCCATCCTCATGATGGTCAACGCCGGATGGATCAATGGCGCGCTGGTCTTGGCCGCCATGGTCATCCTGCTCCGCGAGATCCTGGTTTCCGGACTAAGGGAGTTCCTCGGCCAGGTGCAGATCCAGTTACCGGTCAGTCAGCTCGGCAAATGGAAGACCACCCTGCAGATGATTGCACTGGCGGCGCTGTTGTTGGGCGACGCCGCGGAGCCGGTTCCGGTCGCGTGGGCGGGCGCCATCGCCCTTTGGCTGGCGGCCGGGCTCACCCTATATACGGGATACGATTATCTGCGCGCCGGCCTGCGACACATCCGGACGCAAAGCAGCAGCCCGGCGGAATGAGTTCTCGTGAAGGTCTTCGGACTGACAGGCTATTCGGGGAGCGGTAAGACCAATCTCATGGTGCGGTTGTTGCCCGTCCTGGTCGCCCGCGGCCTGAGGGTATCCACCGTCAAGCACGCGCACCACGCCTTCGATGTCGACACTCCAGGCAAGGACTCGTACGCGCATCGCGCCGCGGGCGCGATCGAGGTGATGGTTTCCTCGTCGCAGCGCTGGGCCCTCATGCACGAGAACCACGGCAACCCGGAGCCCAACCTTTCCGAATTGTTGGCGCATCTGAGCCCGGTGGACCTCGTGCTGATAGAGGGCTTTAAGCGGGAAGCGCATCAGAAAGTCGAGATCGTTCGCGGTCCCGAGGCCGCGCCGCAATGGTTTCGCGACGATCCCCAAGTCGTCGCCATCGCGGCCGACCGTCCCATCGTCGGCGTGGCCCTACCGGTTCTGCCGCTCAACGACACCGAGGCCGTCGCCGATTTTATCATGAGTCATTGTGGGTTCATCGGGACACGACGCCGGCAGGCGGAGGCTCGCGCATGACCCTCTGCAACGACCGCTTCGCCTATGGAACCGCGCCGCTCCGAACAGGTGCAGCGCTGTCGCTGCTGCGCGAGCGCGTCAACCCCATTGACGCCGCCGAGGCGGTGCCCCTGCGCGCGGCCTCGCGGAGGATCTTGGCCACGGACGTCGTCGCCGATCGCAGCGTCCCGTCCTTCGACAATGCCGCCGTCGACGGCTATGCCTTTCGCCACGCCGACCTCGATCCGGCCAGGCCGTTCACCATCGTCGGCCGCGCTGCGGCGGGTCATCCGAGCGAATCCATCGTCGGTCCGGGCGACGCCGTCCGCATTTTCACCGGTGCCGCGATGCCGGCGGGATCGGATACCGTCGCGATGCAGGAGCACTGCCCGGTTAGCGGCCCCACGGTAACGATTCCGCCCGGACTGGTTCGCGGCGCCAACCGGCGTAAGGCTGGTGAAGACGTCGCCCGCGGCAAGACCGTCCTCGCTCGCGGCGCGCGACTGCGTCCGCAAGATCTGGGGCTGGCCGCCGCGATCGGTCGCAGCGAACTAAGCGTGTTTCGGCGTCTGCGCATCGCACTTTGCTCGACCGGCGACGAGGTCCGCGCACCGGGAAGCGACCTGCCGCCGGGCAAGATCTATGACGCCAACCGCTACATCGTGTTAGCCCTGCTTGACGCGCTTGATGCGGAGGTGAGCGACCTCGGCATCCTGCCGGATGATGAGGCCAGTCTCCGTAACACTCTTCGCACGGCAGCTAGCAGCCATGACGCGGTTATTTCCTCAGGCGGCGTCTCGGGTGGCGATGAAGATCACGTGCGCGCGGCCGTCGAAAGTTTGGGATCGCTGTACTTTTGGCGCCTCGCCATCAAACCAGGACGGCCGCTAGCCATCGGCCAAATCGGCGCAGTCCCCTTCGTCGGGCTGCCCGGCAACCCGGTCGCCGCGATGGTGACGTTTGTCCGCTTCGTGCGCCCGTTGCTACTGCTCCTGGCCGGCGCGACGGCCGTGGAGCCGCGGTTGTTCCCGGTAAAGGCCGATTTTGATTACGACAAGAAGGGTAACCGGCGCGAATGGCTGCGGGCGAGCCTGGCAACGGGGCCGGACGGCGACCTTTGGGCGCGCAAGTTTGAGCGTGAAGGAGCGGCCATCTTGACCTCGCTCGTCGAAGCCGACGGTCTGGTAGAGTTGCCCGAGGAAACCATCCGGGTGCGCCGCGGCGGCGCGGTGACGTTTCTGCCCTTCAGCGAGGTCCTGGCATGAGGATTCTGTACTTCGCCTGGCTGCGTCAGCGCCTGGGGATCGAACAGGAGGACGTGGCACCACCGGCCACCGTAACCACCGTCGGCGAACTGCTGGAGTGGCTGCGCGGGCGCGGACCCACCTACGCCGACGTGCTGAAGAATCCCAGCATCGTGCGCGTCGCCGTCAACCAAGAATATGCGCGACTGCCCGACCCGGTACGGGCGGGCGACGAGATCGCCATATTTCCGCCCGTGACCGGAGGCGCGGCATGATCCGGGTACAGCGCGAGGATTTCGACATCGGTGCCGAGATCGACAGCCTGGTGCGCGGCAACAGCAAGGTGGGCGGCATCGCCAGTTTCGTCGGCGTCGTGCGCGACGTGGCTGGTGCCGACGACATCAAGGCGATGACGCTCGAGCACTATCCCGGCATGACCGAAAAGCAGCTGGCGGCGATCGAACGCGAGGCCTGCGCCCGCTGGCCGCTCAATGCATCGCTCATCATCCATCGCTATGGTCGCCTTGAACCAGGCGATCGCATCGTTCTCGTCGTCACCGCGTCGGCGCACCGGCAGGCGGCGCTGGAGGCATGCGCCTTTCTGATCGATTGGCTCAAGACCAAGGCGCCGTTCTGGAAGAAAGAAGAGACCGGCAGCGGCGAGCCATGGGTTGCCGCCAAGAGCGAGGACGACACGGCAGCGGCGCGCTGGACCAAACGCTGATCAGCGCACCGGGTTTTCCGGACCGCGGCCACGGAAGCGATCGACGAAAGCCGCGGCGACCACAGGATCGAATTGTTCCTGGCGCAGCAGATTGCGCCACGCCGCCAGTACCACCCTACGGCCGAGGCCCTTTTTCTTGGTCACGATCACGCCGCTCCACGGCCCGGCAAACGTGCTCGCCCAGCCGCGCAGCAGGCGCAGCGCCTCGTCGCCGGGCGCATCGTAGTAGATGACGACGATGCCGTGCTCGAGCGAGTGCACCAGTTGTGCCGGTCGCTGCTCGCTCGAGTAGTAACTGGGGGCCAAGGGCGTCGGGTGATGGGGCCCGGTCGTGGGAAATTCGGTGGTGTACGTGACGTCCTCGAGATGGGCGTTGCCGCCATCGGGAACGGTTTGGATACCGCCCAGGCGGGCGACGCCGCCGGGCAACAGGGCAAGAAACTCCTGTTCGACGTCCCGGCTGGTGGCCCAGGACCAGACCGCCCAGGAAACCCCGAGGACGATCGCCGCCACCACCACTTGCTCCCAGCGGCGCAGGCGGAAGCGCCCAAATCGGGTCGACCCGGGCTGCCGCCCGCCGCCGGCTTTAGTTCTAGCCTTGGCCATCCGATGCCCTCCCGCGCGAGGGACGCATCCTGGCAAGAAGGCCGTTCGGGCAAAAGGCGGAAATCCAGGGGGTTAGAAGGACTTCTTGACGGTGAGTCACCGGGTTTGGCATACAGGTTGTGGGGTCGCTGCGCTACGACACTACTATTTGTAGTGGGAGGGCCCCGGTAGCGCATCGGTACCTCGCACGTGACCGGTCGCTTTGGCAGGGCGGCCAACCGTGGGGGAGTAGTTCTATGGCGGAGTTAGCCACCAGCGTTCGCATACCCGGCAACAATCCGATCGATCTACTCGAGCAGATCGTCGCCGCCAATGAGTGGGCGTTCGATCGTTATGCCGACGACGAGATGAATGTCGGTATCGAAGGAAGTTTGACCCGCTACCACCTCTGGTTTGCCTGGCGCGAGGAGCAGCACTCGCTGCAGATCAGCTGTGCCTTCGACCTCAAGGTCTCGCGCGAGAAGGTGAGTCCGATGCACTCGCTGCTCGCGCTGATGAACGAGAAGATGTGGCTCGGCCATTTCGACCTGTGGGCGCAGGAAGGGTTGCTGATGTACCGCCACGCGCAGCTGTACACCGGTGGCGCCAGCGCTACGCCGGAGCAGATGGAGGAACTGGTCAGTATCGCCTTGCGCGAATGCGAGCGGTTTTATCCTGCCATTCAATTCGTGTTGTGGGGCGGCAAGGGACCAGCCGAAGCAGTGGCCGCCGCGATGCTGGAAACCGAGGGCGAGGCGTAAGCCGACCGATCATGCCGGGCCCACTGCTACTGGTCGGCTGCGGCAAGATGGGACAAGCCCTGGCCCAGGGTTGGCTCGCCGGCGGCACCGCGGCCGCCGATATCGTCGTCGTCGAGCCCGGCAAGGCGGCCCGCGATGCCGTGAGCGGCCTCGGAGTTGCCATCCATACCGAGGTCACGTTGATCGATCCCGCCTTCCAGCCGCGGGTCGTCGTGCTCGCCGTCAAGCCGCAGATCGCCGAGGCAGTCATGCCGGCCTACCGTCGCTATGCCGGCGGCTCCACGGCCTTCCTGTCGATCATCGCCGGCAAGCCGTTGTCATTTTTCGAACGCCACCTCGGCGCTGGCACCGCCGTCGTCCGCGCGATGCCAAATACGCCGGCTGCCATTGGCCGTGGCATGACGGTGTTGTGCGCCAACCGGCGGGCCGGCAAGGAAGACCGTGCGCTCTCCGGGCAATTGATGGCGGCGGTCGGCGAAGTGGCCTGGGTCGAAGACGAATCGCTCATGGATGCGGTCACCGCCGTGTCCGGGTCGGGGCCCGCATACGTCTTCCTCTTGATCGAATGTCTGGCCGAGGCGGCCGTCGTCGCCGGCCTGCCCGCAGCATTGGCCGCCAGACTGGCGCGCCAGACGATCGTTGGCGCGGCGGAGCTGGCGCGCCAAAGCGACGCGCCCCCGGCGACGCTGCGCGAAAACGTGACGAGCCCCGGCGGCACCACAGAGGCCGCGCTGAAAGTCCTGATGGACGAGGACGGCCTACAGCGCCTGATGACGCGGGCGGTCGCGGGCGCGGCGCAACGCTCCCGCGAACTGGCTGGCTAGGGCGCGGCGCGCGGCGTTCACTCCCTCAGGCCGGCAAGTGCACCAGCGCCCGCAGCCCGCCGATGGGCGCGCGGTCGAGGGTCAGATCGCCGCCGTGGATGCGCGCAATGTCGCGCGCGATCGTCAATCCGAGGCCAACGCCGGGAACGCCGGGCTTGCGCGACTCATCGAGTCGGCTGAACGGCTTGAACGCCTCCTCGTAACGCGCCGGCGCAATGCCGGGTCCGCGATCGTCGACGGCGATCTCGATCGCCAGCGGCTGGCGAATCGCCAGAATCTCGACGTGTGGCGGCGCCCCGTCGGCAGTAGCCGAGTAGCGCTGCGCGTTGTCGACCAGGTTCTGGATACAACGCTTGAGCGCGTTCGGCCGCACCGGTAGCACCAAGTCTCCGCTCGCGACCAACGCGACATCGCGCCCCTGGCGGCGGGCGCCGTCGACCACGTCCTGCAGCAAGTGGCGCAGGTCGGTCGCTTCTGGACGCTCGGTGTCCTGGCCGCGGGCGAAAGCGAGGTAGCCCTCGATCATGGTCTCCATGTCGCGGACATCGTTCTCGAGATTGCGGACGTCGACCGATTCGGCCGCCATCGCCAGTTCGAGCTTCATCCGCGTGAGGGGCGTGCGCAGATCATGCGAAACGCCCGCCAGCATCTCGGTCCGCTGCGCGACCTGGCGCTGAATGCGTTCGCGCATCGCCAGGAAAGCCTTGGTCGCCTCACGGATTTCGGTCGCGCCGGCCGGACGAATGTCCTCGATGTCACGGCCCTTGCCGAGCTCGTTGGCGGCGCTGACAAGTCGCCGGATGGGGCGCATTTGGTTGCGCAAGAACACGACGGCAATCGCCAGCAGAATGAGGGACGACCCCACCATCCACAGGACGAAGATGCTGGTCGTGGTCGAATCCAGACGCTTGCGCGGCGTCAGGATACGCAGGACGCCGTCGGATGCCTGGACGCGAATCTCGACCTTGTCACCGAATTCGCGCGTGTTGACGGCAAACCGGCGAAACAGGCGTTCTTCGAGCGCCTGCCGCAGCATGCGGTCGGGAATGTTGAACGGTCGCTGGACCGATCCGACGTCGAGCACGGCTCCCTTGAGGTAGGTGATGTCGAGATCGAGATAACTGAGCGCCAGTGCCTTGGCGCGCTCCTCGTCGTCGGGCAGCAGGCGGATCACCATGGCGATGTCGCCCGCGAGGCCGAGCGACAGCCGGCGCGTCACCGTATACCAATGCGCTTCGAAGAAGACGACGCTGAGGATGACCTGCAACAGCACGACCGGGGCGACAACGATGATCAAGGCCCGTCCGAACAGGGTCTTGGGCATGGTCCGCTTGAGCAAAGAGTGAACGCTGCCCATGGTCGCGCGACCGCCTAATCCGGTAGCAAGACGTAACCCTCGCCCCAGACGGTCTGCAGGTAGCGCGGCACCTTCGGGTTGGGCTCGATCTTGCGGCGCAGGCGGGTCACCTGCACGTCGATGGACCGCTCGCTTACCCTGCCGGCACCGCATAATTCCTGGCGCGACACGGTGCGGCCGGCGCGTTTGGCGAACAGGCGCAACAGCCCGATCTCGGAGGAGGTAAGCTTGATGCCCTGCCCGTCGCGCGTCAGTTCGCCGCGTTGGACGTCGAACCGCAACGGCCCAAGGGCGACGCCCGGCGTGTCGTCGCCCGCCGGCCGCGCCCGCCGCAGGATGCTGGCAATTCTGAGCAGCAATTCCTTCGGCTCGAACGGCTTGGCGAGGTAATCGTCGGCACCGCTCTCAAATCCAGAAATGCGATCGTTCGGTTCGCCGCGTGCGGTCAGCAGCAGCACCGGCACGTCGTCGCTGCGCCGCAGCGTCCGCACGAACGACAGCCCGTCCTCGCCCGGCATCATCACGTCGACGACCAATAGGTCAAACTGGAACGCCTTCAAGCGCTCGCGTGCTTGCCCGGCGTCAGCCGCAGTGGTCACGTGATAGCCGCGCTCGACCAGGTATTTTTGCAGCAGTTCGCGGATACGGGTGTCGTCGTCGACCAGCAGCAGGTGCCGCGCCGGAGCATCGGTTTCCTTGATGCGTAGCGACGCCGCGCCCATGGCTAGAGGCGCCGGATCGAGCGCATGACGGTCGCCCGATCGGCTTCATTGACGAGGCCGAGCAGCACCTTGCGGTAGCCCTCCACCGCTTCGGCACCGGCCTCGCGGTAGGCCCGTGCCACGCGGTCGCGCTGCGTCTCCGAAACCCGCGTTTCCAGATCGACGCCCTTGGGTGTCAGATGCAGGTGCCGCTGGCGACGGTCGCGCGTGCCCCGCTCCTGCACGACGTAACCCTCACTCACGAGCTGGCCGAGAACACGGCTGAGGCTTTGCTTGGTGATGCGCAGAATCCCCAACAATTCCTGGACCGTGATGCCGGGATTGCGATTGATGAAATGAATCACCCGGTGGTGGGCGCGACCGAACCCATGCTGCGCCAAGATCTTGTCGGGGTCCGAGGTGAAATCGCGATAGGCATAGAACAGCAGCTCGATGCCCTGGCGCAGTTCCTCCTCGCGCAAGAACAGCGGATTGACCCTGGCCTTTACGTCAACCATGTTGACATATATGGCTCACATCGTTACAAGATGCAAGCCGATTGGGTCTTTTCCTAATCCGGGCGGCGGCACCCCGGCAATGGTGGGCGACATGGCATTGCTACCCTTCGACGACCGCGACGGTTCCATCTGGTTTGACGGCAAGCTGATCCCCTGGCGCGACACCAAGGTGCACGTCCTCACCCACGCTCTCCACTATGCCAGCGCCGTGTTCGAGGGCGAGCGCGTCTATGACGGCGTCATTTTCAAGATGACCGAACACAACCAGCGCCTCATCGACTCCGGCCGGCTGCTCGGGTTCGAAATTCCCTATTCGTTGGCGCAGATCGACCAGGCGTGCGTCGATACGATCCGGGCGATGAACATCACCGACGGCTATGTCCGGCCGATCGCCTGGCGCGGCAGCGAGATGATGGGCGTCTCGGCCCAGCAGGCGAAGATTCACCTCGCCGTGGCCACCTGGACCTGGCCTTCCTATTTCTCGCCCGAGGCCCGGGCCAAGGGCATCCGGCTGACGATGGCGCAATGGCGGCGTCCTGCACCGGACACGGCGCCGACCAAAAGCAAGGCCGTCGGCCTTTACATGATCTGCACGCTCTCCAAGCACAAGGCGGAGAAGGACGGGTTCGACGATGCGCTGATGCTCGACTACCGCGGCCGCATCGCCGAGTCGACCGGCGCCAACATTTTCCTGGTGCAGAACGGGGTGCTGCATACGCCGACGCCCGACTGCTTCCTCGACGGCATCACCCGCCGCACCGTCATCGAGCTGGCGCGCAAGCGCGGCTACCAGGTGGTCGAACGGGCGATCATGCCCGAGGAGTTGGCCAAGACCGACGAAGTGTTCCTCACCGGCACGGCGGCCGAGATCACGCCGGTTGGCTCGATCGACCAGCACCGCTTCACGCCCGGCAAGGTCACGCTCGGCCTGATCGAGGATTTCGACAATCTGGTTCGCCGGCGCACGGTATCGGCGGCGGCGGCGTAGCGCCTCAGGGAAGTTTTTTTTCGAGTTCGGCCAGGTGCACCGCTAGCCGCTCGTTCTCCTCACGCGCAGCCGCCGCCATCGCCTTGACCACCTCGAACTCGTCGCGGCGGACGAAGTTCATCTCCGCCAGCCAGCGCTCGAACCGCTCCTTGAAACGCGCCTCGACGTCTTCGCGCAGGCCAATCAGCGTGCCGAGAGCGCCGTTGGCGATCCGTGCCAGGTCATCAAGCAATCGGTTGTCGGTCTGCATCGGGTCACCTCGGAATTTACCGGTCGTCCGCTCAATATGGCGATCCCCGGCAGACCGGGCAACCGGTCGCCGCAACGACCATCGTCGTCACCGTGGGTCCGTGGCATGATCGCGGCGATGACCTTCGCCATCCCCTTCCCTGCCATCGATCCGACCCTGATCGCGGTCGGACCCTTCGCCATCCGCTGGTACGCGCTCGCCTACATCGCCGCCTTGCTGATCGGCTGGCGCTTCGTGCTGTGGCGAACCCGCCGGCCCGGAGCGCCGCTCTCGACCAAGGACGCCGACGATTTCCTGGTCTGGGCCACCTTCGCCGTGGTGCTCGGCGGCCGCCTCGGCTACGTCCTCTTCTATAAGGCAGGGTATTACCTCGCCAATCCGGAGGAGATTCTATTTGTCTGGCAGGGCGGCATGTCCTTTCATGGCGGCCTGCTCGGCATGATCCTCGCCCTCATCGTCTTCAGCCAGCGGCGGCGAATCGACGTCCTCGCCTTCGCCGATCTGATCGCCGTCATCACCCCCGTCGGCCTGTTCTTCGGCCGGCTTGCCAATTTCATCAACGGCGAACTGTTTGGCCGTGTCAGCGACGTGCCATGGGCCATGGTTTTTCCCCATGGCGGCCCACTGCCGCGCCACCCGAGCCAGGTCTATGAGGCGCTGTTGGAAGGCGCGATCCTGTTCGCCATTGTCGCCTTCCTGTTCTTCGGAACGCGGTCGCGGGCAACGCCCGGCGTCGTCACCGGAACGTTCGTCGCGGGCTATGGCGTCGCGCGCTTCATCGGCGAATTCTTCCGCCAGCCGGATGCCCATCTCGGGTTCCTCGCGGCCGGGGCCACCATGGGACAGTGGTTGTCGCTGCCCGTCCTGGCCGTGGGCACCGGCCTCATCCTGTGGGCCCGCCGGCGCGCGCCGCCATGACTCCGTTGGCGCGCCATCTCGCCGATCTGATCCGGACCAGCGGACCGATTTCCGTCGCGCAATACATGGCCGAGGCCCTGGGTCATCCCAAATGGGGCTACTACATGAGCCGCGACCCGTTCGGCCGGCGCGGCGACTTCATCACCGCCCCAGAGGTCAGCCAGATGTTCGGCGAAATGATCGGGCTGTGGTGCGCCACCGTCTGGGAACTCATGGGCTCGCCACGGCCGTTCCGGCTGGTCGAACTCGGTCCCGGTCGCGGCACGCTGATGGCGGATGCGCTGCGCGCGGCAGCGACGATGCCGGTGTTTCGCGCCGCGGTGCGGGTGCATCTGGTGGAAACCAGCCCATTTCTGCGGGCGGTCCAGCAGCGCAACCTGACCGGAGCGGGCGTCACCTGGCATGAGCGCTTCGCCGAGGTTCCCGCCGGCCCTCTGGTGCTGGTCGCCAATGAACTGTTCGACGCGCTGCCGGTGCGGCAATTTCAGCGCACCCGCGAGGGTTGGCGCGAACGGCTTGTCGATCTCGATGCCGGCGAGCAGGCTTTCCGGCTGGTCCTCGCCCGCGGTCCGGAAGACCTGCGCGTCCCCGAACATCTGCGCGCGGCCGCGATGGGCAGCGTCGTCGAGGTCTCGCCGACGGCGGATGCGCTCGCCGACGAAATCGGCCTGCGCATCGCCCTGAACGGCGGCGCTGCGCTGATCATCGACTACGGCGCCGCCCACGCGGAACCGCGCAATACCCTGGAAGCCGTGCGCGGCCATGGCTCGCATGACGTGTTCACCAATCCGGGCGAGGCCGACATCGCCGCGCATGTCGACTTCGGCCAATTGGTCGCCACCTTCGCGCCGCACGCACGCGTCTTCGGCCCGATCGAACAGGGTGTCCTGCTGCGCAACCTCGGCATCGAGATTCGCGCAGCAATGCTTAAGCGCCGCGGCGACGGCGGCGACCAGGCCGACATCGACGCGGCCCTCGCCCGCCTGACCGAGTCCGGCCAGATGGGCAGCCTGTTCAAGGCGATCGGCGTCGCCCACCACAGCCTACCCGACTTGCCGGGGTTCGAGCCGCGTCCATGATCCGCTCGGCCGCCTTTGCCACGATCGTCGGCGTCCGGCATGGCTTTTTCACACGCGACGGCGGATGCTCGAGCGGGCTCTATGCCTCGCTCAATTGCGGATTCGGGACCAAGGACAGCCGCGCCAACGTCGCCGCCAACCGGGCGCTCGCCATGGCGGCGCTCGATCTGCCGCCCGAGCGCCTGTGCACACTTTACCAGGTGCACGGCACCGCGGTCGCGGTCCCGCACGGGCCTTGGCTGGCCGAACCGCCGATCGCCGACGCGGTGGTGACACGCACCCGTCAATTGGCGCTCGCCATCCTCACGGCGGATTGCGCCCCTGTCCTGCTCGCCGACTCGACGGCCCAGGTGGTGGCCGCCATCCATTGCGGCTGGAAAGGAACGCTGGCCGGGGTGATCGAGGCCACGATCGGGACGATGGAGCAATTGGGGGCGCTGCCCGCACGCACTGTCGCCGCGATCGGACCGTGCATCGCCCAGCCGTCCTACGAAGTGGGCGCCGACCTGGTGGCCCAGCATCGACAGGATCCCGATAGCCATCGGTTCTTCCGACCTGGCCGGCGCGCCGACCGGCAGCAATTCGATCTCGCCGGCTATGTCGGCCACCGCCTGACGCGGGCCGGCGTCGGCACGGTCGACTGTGTGGCGCTCGACACCTATCCCGAGGACGGCGCCTTCTTCAGCTTCCGCCGTGCCTCGCACCGCGGCGAAAGCGACTACGGCCGCCAGTTGTCGGTCATCGCGCTGGCGTGAGGGGGCGATCAGCGGCCGGCGCAGCGCGACGTTTACAGGCCGTCCCCCCCTTGGTATGGTCCGCGCGCCTCAACACGGCCCGCCGCCCACCCCATGACCGATCCGAACAGGTTGCCGAGGACTCGTCGATGAGGATCATCGCCGGCAACAGCAACCGACCGTTGGCCGAGGCGATCGCCGGGCAGCTCAATCTCAAGATCACCAATGCCAGCATCCGACGCTTCGCCGACATGGAAGTGTTCGTCGAGATCCATGAAAACGTCCGCGGCGAGGACGTGTTCGCGATTCAGTCGACTTCCTATCCCGCCAACGACACGATCATGGAACTGTTGATCCTGATCGACGCGCTGAAACGCGCCTCGGCCCGCCGCATCACCGCGGTCATCCCCTATTACGGCTACGCCCGCCAGGACCGCAAACCGGGACCGCGTACGCCGATTTCGGCAAAACTGGTGGCCAACCTGATCACCACCGCGGGTGCCGACCGGGTTCTCACCCTCGACCTCCACGCGGGCCAGATCCAGGGCTTCTTCGACATCCCGACCGATAATCTGTTCGCTGCGCCCATCTTCGCCCGCGATATTCGCGAGCACTACGACGGCGACAGCCTGATGTTCGTGTCGCCAGACGTTGGCGGCGTGGTCCGCACCCGCGACACCGCCCGGCGCCTTAACGCCGATCTCGCCATCGTCGACAAACGGCGCGACCGCGCCGGACAGTCGGAAGTGATGAACATCATCGGCGACGTGCGCGGTCGGCGCTGCATCCTCATCGACGACATCGTCGATTCAGCGGGCACGCTCTGCAACGCCGCCGACGCGCTGCACGCCCAGGGCGCTTCTTCGGTGGTCGCCTATGTGACCCATGGCGTGCTCTCGGACGGCGCTGCCGCGCGGGTCGCCGCATCGTCGCTCGAGGAGCTGGTCACCACCGATTCGATCATCGCCACCGAGGCGGTCCGGCTGTCGGAGAAAGTTCGCCGGCTCACCATCGCCCCACTGATGGCCGAGGCCATCCGCCGCATTAGCGAAGCGAGCTCGGTGTCGAGCCTGTTCGATTAGGCCGATAGCGCCGTAGCCGTCCGGGTCGGGCCGGCCACGCCCTTGCGGCCGGCGCCCCCAAGGGTCAGCGGAAGGGCTAGGCAAAGCCGTCGGCACCGTATAAAAGGGGCGCCTTCGCGGGCTGGGCATTTGGCACCCCTGGAGGCCGTTGCCCGGGATTTTGCGATCCCCCCGCTGACAACCAAGGAGAGCACGATGGGCGAGCAACAATCACTCGTCGTGGAACCACGCGATCGGGCCGGTAGAGGGGCCGCCCGGGCCGTGCGCCGTCAAGGCAGGGTTCCCGGCGTCATCTACGGCGGCAAAGAGCCGCCGGCCATGGTCACCATGGACATCCGCGACATTCGCATCGCCTACGAGAAGGGCGGCTTTATGAGCCGCCTGGTCGAACTCGACATCAAGGGCAAGAAGCAGAAAGTGCTGCCGCGCGACGTCCAGCTCGACCCGGTCAGCGACCGGCCGGTTCACGTCGACTTTCTCCGCGTCCTGCCGGATACGCGCATCAAGCTTTCGGTGCCGATGCAGTTCGTGGGCAACGAAGAATCGCCGGGGATCAAGCGCGGCGGCGTGCTCAACGTCGTCCGCCACCAGGTCGAAGTCTATTGTCGCGCCGATTCGATTCCCGATCATTTGACTGCCAATCTGGTCGACCTTGACATCGGCGATTCGGTGCATATCAGCATGGTGGCGCTGCCCGAAGGGGTGCGCCCGACGATCACGACGCGCGATTTTACGGTTGCCACCATCGCGCCGCCAACCGTTTACGTCGAAGAGGTTCCCGTCGCCGCGGCGGCGGCCGTTCCGGTCGAGGGCGAAGCCCCGGCCGAGGGCGTCCCCGGGACCGAGGGCGCCGCGGGCGCACCGGGCGCGGCACCGGCTGCGCCGGGCGCCAAGGGTGCGGCAGCGGGCGCCAAGGGTGCGGCAGCGGGCGCCAAGGGCGCGGCAGCAGGTGGCAAGGGTGCGGCAGCGGGCGGCAAGGAAGAGGCCCCCGCCGGCAAAGGCAAGAAGTAGTCTCCGGCCGCGCCGAGCGTCGTCATGCTGCTGCTGGTGGGCTTGGGCAACCCAGGTCCGGCCCATGCCGGCAATCGGCACAATGTCGGTTTTCTGGCGGTCGACCGCATCGTCGAGCGCTACCGCTTCGCGCCCTGGCGCCAGCGCTTCCACGGCCGCACCTGCGATGGCCAGATCGGCCCGGTCCACGCCCACGTTCTCAAACCCGAGACGATGATGAACCTGTCCGGACAGTCGGTGGCCGCGGCCATGCGCTATTACCGCCTGGCGGCGACCGACGTCACCGTCCTCTACGACGAGATCGACCTCGCGCTCGCTAAGGTTCGCGCCAAGACCGGCGGTGGCAACGCCGGCCACAACGGGCTGAAAAGCATCGACGCCCACATCGGCCGCGACTATGTGCGCGTGCGCATCGGCGTTGGCCACCCCGGCCAGGCCGAGCTGGTGGCGGGCTACGTGCTGCATGATTTCTCACGGGCGGAACGGGCAGCGATCGACCCGGTGCTTGACGCCGTTGCCGAGTCCGCGCCGCTGCTGGCGACCGGCGACCTGCCTGAGTTCATGACCAAGGTGGCCCGACTGGCGCCGCCGCCGGCGCCGATCGCCGCCGACCCCGGGGCCGGTTGAGATGGGGTTCACATGCGGCATCGTCGGTCTGCCCAACGTCGGCAAGTCGACTTTGTTCAACGCCCTGACCAGCACCATGCAGGCTGAGGCCGCCAATTATCCGTTCTGCACCATCGAGCCCAACGTCGGCCGCGTCTCGGTGCCCGACGCGCGGCTCGACCGGATCGCCGCCCTCGCCCAATCGGCGCGCATCGTGCCGACGCAACTCGACTTCGCCGATATCGCCGGCCTAGTGCGCGGCGCCAGCAAGGGCGAGGGCCTCGGCAACCAGTTCCTGTCCCACATCCGCAGCGTCGATGCGATCATCCACGTGGTGCGCTGCTTCGACGATGACAACGTCACCCATGTCGAGAACCGCATCGACCCGATCGCCGATGCCGAGACGGTCGAGACCGAGTTGCTGCTGGCCGATCTCGACAGCATCGAACGCCGGCTCGACGGCGCCGCCAAGAAGGCGCGCGGCGGCGATGCCGACGCCAAGGCCCGGCTGGCCCTGATGGAGCGCGTGCTAGTTGCCCTGCGGGAGGGCAAGCCGGCGCGGGCGATCGACGTCGGCGCCGCCGACCGCAAGGCCTTCGACGAATTGCAGTTGCTCACCGCCAAGCCGGTGCTGTTCGTCTGCAACGTCGAGGAGGCGAACGCGGCGACCGGCAATGCCCATACCGGGCGTTTCATTCCGTGGGCCGCCGCCCGCGACGCCCGCGCGGTGGTCATTTGCGCCGCCATCGAGGCCGAGGTGGCGCAGATCGACGATGCGGCAGAGCGCCGCGAATACCTGGCGGCGATCGGCCTTCAGGAAACCGGGTTGTCGCAGATCGTCCGCGAGGGCTACCACCTCCTCGATCTCGTCACCTTTTTCACCGCCGGTCCCAAGGAATCGCGGGCCTGGACCGTGCATCGCGGGGCGCTAGCGCCGGCCGCGGCCGGGGTCATCCACACCGATTTCGAGCGTGGCTTCATCCGCGCCGAGACCATCAGCTATGCCGACTTTGTCGCCTGCGGCGGCGAGACAGGCGCTCGCGACGCCGGCAAGATGCGGGCGGAGGGCAAAGCCTATGCCGTCCAGGACGGCGACATCATGTTGTTCCGCTTCAACGTCTGACCGTGTCGGCCAACCGCGGCGAACCATGACCCTGCAACGCTATTTCGAAGATATCGTCGTCGGCGAAACCAGCAACTTCGGCCGCTACGAAATGACCGCAGCCGAGATTATCGAGTTCGCCCGCAAGTACGATCCGCAGCCGTTCCACACCGACCCCGAGGCCGCCAAGGCGACCTCGTTCGGCGGCCTGATCGCCAGCGGTTGGCATACCTGCGGAGCCTTCATGAACATGATGGTGCACAATTCGCTGGCCGGCGCGGGCCTCGGCTCGCCGGGGGTCGACGAGTTGCGCTGGCTCAAGCCGGTGCGGCCGGGCGACATCCTGTCGGTCCGCGGCACCGTCCTCGAAAAGCGCGAGTCGAAGAGCCGGCCCGACCGCGGTATCGTGCGCAGTTCTTGCGAGATACTCAATCAACACGGCGAGGTGATGATGACCATGATCACGCTTGGCTTCATCCGCCGCCGCCCGACCTGACCAGCAACCCAAGGGGAGGACCACATGGGAAGAGACCTAACGCTTACCGCGTCCGACGGTTTCACGTTTGATGCCTACAAGGCGGTGCCCGCCGGCAAGACCCGCGGCGCTGTCGTCGTCGTCCAGGAGATCTTCGGCGTCAACGCGCATATCCGCGAGACCGTCGATCTGTTCGCCGATCTCGGCTTCGCGGCGATCGCGCCCGCGTTGTTCGACCGCGCCCAGAAGAAGGTGAGTCTCGGCTACACCCCCGAGGACATCGCCAAGGGCCGCGAATACGTACCCAAGATCGATTGGGCCAAGGTGATCCTCGATGTCGAGGCCGCCGCCAAGGACGGCGCCCCGCACGGCAAGGTCGGCATCGTCGGCTATTGCTGGGGCGGCACCGTGGCCTGGCTCGCCGCCTGCCGCGCCAAGGGCATCGCCGCGTCGTCGAGCTACTACGGCGGCGGCGTCGCCAACTTCGCCAGTGAGAAGGCGAAGTGCCCGACGATTCTGCATTTCGGCGACAAGGACAAAGCCATCCCGATCGAGGCGGTCGAGCAGGTCCGCAAGGCACAGCCCTCCTGTCCGGTATATCGCTACCCACTCGGCGACCATGGCTTCAACTGCGACCACCGCGGCACCTTCCACGCGCTGAGCGCCTTGGTCGCGCTCGGCCGTACCGTGCAGCACTTCGGGCAACACCTCGGCTGACCAGAGCGCCCACGCGCTGCCGGTGGGCGGAGGGTGACGCGTCGCGGCGCCCTCCGCCCTCGCCCGCCCCCTCGGCGCCGATCCTTTTCAGTCGTCGGTCCGTCGCCGCCAGACCCTAGCCGCGCGCGGCAAGAACGGGCCTGGCCGGTCGTACCATGGCTGCGGCCGCGGACTCGCGGGTCGGCACCGCACAATTCCGGCATTTTCAACCTAAGGTGTTGCGTCGCGTTCCGATTAAGGAAATGATTGTACTATGTGCTATATGTACGTGTTTTGTTCCATAAAATAAGACTATAGAAAAACAATAGGCAGTAGATAGGGGCACGGGAGAACCTAGGTGGTGGTAACAACGCGTTGAACGATCATCTCAACAGCATGAGGACAACCTATGACCCGAACCTTAGCCAAACGCCGCTCCGCCAGCCGACGCAACCGTACGTCGGGGTCCGAGGCACGGCCAACGCGGCAGACCCTGGCCAAATTGCAGGGCGATCCCCTGTGGCTGATGTTGCGGCGCCGCTACCTGACCCAGGAGCAGGTCGATGCCGCCCATGACATCCGCGACGGCTTCGACCTGATCGCCCGCCCGGGGCGGCTGCGCGCCATGCGCACGGTGACAACGGTGGCGGGCACCGCCTACGACCTGACGCGCATCTCGTCGTCGCCGGGCGGTGCCGAGCAGGAAAGCGTGCGCAGCCTGCTGTTGCAGGAGCGGCTGCACACCTGGATCGCCCACATGAACCGGCGCCACTGGCCGGTCGGTCCGGCGCTCGACGTCATCGTCGAGAACATTCCCTGCCGTCACGTCGACATCACGCGACGACGCCGCAACGGCTACACCGCGCGACTGCTCCGGCTCGGTCTCGAACTCTACATCGCGCTGCGGCTGCACGAAGGCAGTCCGGGCGGTTCGGCCGAAGCGGAAGAACTGCTCAGTGCCCCCGATTCGTCGACGACGGGACGAAGAGCGTGATTAGGGGACACTAGTCGTGATTGGCGTTCGGGGACGAGCGCGGGTACATTTATCCCAATCCTCACCACTGCGCCCGGCGTCGTCAGCCGCCGCAGCGAGGAGCGGAAAAACCAACAACACCCCAAACTGATCGCCCGCCGGCGGGCAACGAACGCCGGAGTCCACCCGATCGAGGAACGAACGAGCCCGCGCCGAACGCGCGGGTTTTTCGTTTTCAGCGACCGGCGCCGCCCGGGTCCTGGCGGTCTGCAACGGTGTCCAGTAGCTACAAGATACCACTGCTGGCCTCCAGGGACACGAACGTGCGGCCCGGTGCGGCGCGAGCATCTCGGAGCGAGGAGATGTACGGCCGATCGCCCGAACAATCTCCTCGTCCCGAGGTGCGAGCGTCGCACGGCTCGGGCGGGGTCGCGGGAATCTCCCGGTCGCGAGCCGCGAGGGACCGGCGGCGTTGGCGCGCCCCTCCCCCGGAGCGAGGAGAATCTCGCTACGCCTCGTTCGGCCTGGCGGCGCCGGGCCAGGTGAGGAGGCGGTGGCCGAGCAGGCGGCCGAAGGTGAGGGCGGGCGTCACCATCATGCCGCCGACGGCGCCGCGGCCCATGGTCTGGCCGCTGCCCAGCACCTCGCCGGCGGCGAACAGGTTCGCGATCGGCTGGCCGGCGCGGTCGATTACCCGCAACGCCGCATCCACCGCCAGGCCGACCGGGCCCGAGGTGGCGCCGCCATGCAGCAGAATGGCGTAGTAGGGCGCCTCGGCGATCGGCCGCGGCCGGTGGGTACGCCCGAACGGGTCCGGATTCCCCCTCGACAGCGCGTCGTTGTAGCCGACGACGGTGGCGACCAACGCTGCCCCGTCGATGCCGGTCTTCGCCGCCAGGCCGGCCAGCGTCTCGGCGCGGCTGAACATCGGGTGGGTGGCGAACAGCGCCCGCACCCGGTGGCGCGTCAGCGTCTTGACGACCGGCGGCGCCTCGCGCAGCACCCCCTCGTCGAACACCAGCCAGAAGCGCACGTCACCCTGCTCGACCAGCGCCCGCTCGCGGTGATGGACCGAGGGCTCGTCCTCGGCGACGAACCGCCGGCCGGCGCGGTTGACATAAATCTCCCACGGCGGCCGCTGCTGGGGATGGAGTTCGGGCGCCAGGCTCACCTTGGCCGGATAGGCGAAATCGTCGAGCAGCAAGCCGAACAGCGAATTGTAGTTCTCGGCGCCGCGCAGCCAGCCACCCACCGCGCGGCCGAGGGTGAGGCCGGCGCCGCGCGAAAAGGGATAGGCCATCGCCACGTATTGCGGCCGGCCGGTCAGCTCGCGGTACAGCTCGGGGTTGCGGCCGAAGCCGCCCGAGGTGAGCACGACGTTGCGCCCCAAGAACCGGCGTTCCTGCCCGTCGGCGCTGCGCGCCACTACGCCGGTGACGGCGCCGTTCTCGGACATTAGCGCCACCGCCTCGGTCTCGGTCAGCAGTGTGACTGCGCCCCGCTGCCGCTCGGCCTCGAAATCCGGCAGCAACGCCTGCAGCACCGAAAGCCCGCCCTCCTCCCCCCAATAATAGCGCCGCTGCCGATACGGCTCGTGGCCGATGCCGGTCACCGGGCACTCGGGCATCGGCACGAAGCCCTGGCCCATCAACCAATCAAAGGTCGCCCCGGCATGGTCGACGGCAAGGCGAATGAGCGTCTTGTCGCCGGTGCCGCCGTTGATGCGCATGACGTCGGCAAAATGATCGTCTGGCGAATCGGCGATGCCGAGGCGTTGCTGCAGGCGCGTCCCCGCCGCGCTCATCTGGCCGGTCGAATAGTGCAGCGTGCCTCCCACCTGCACCGCGTGCTCGATCACCAGCACGCTGGCGCCGCGCCGGGCGGCAAAGATGGCGCAGGGCAGGCCGGCGGCACCGCCGCCGACCACGATCACGTCCCACCGTTGGATCGTTTCCATCCCCACCCCCTCGCGCTCACGCGCGCCGCCGGATGCCGAACCGCGAGACGTTCGGCCGGCCGCGTCCATCGCCAAGATCAGCGCAGGGCCGCCGCGATGTTGCCGCCGTCGACCGTCATCACCGCGCCAGTCGACTTGCGGGCCAGCGCCAGGTCGACGAAGGCCTGGGCGACGTCCTCGGCCTTGACCTCACGGCGGAGCAGATTGCCCTCGCGCAGGTACTGCTGCACGCTGAGCCCACGCGCTTGGGCGCGCCGCTCGAGCATACCATCGGCGAAGATGCCGGTGTTGATGCGGTCGGCGTTGACGGCGTTCGAGCGGATGCCCTCGGCGCCGTAGTCGAGCGCGTATTGGCGCGCCAGGAACAGGGTTGCCGCCTTGGGCAGGCCATAGGGGCCGAAGTCGGGGCCGGGATTGACCGCCTGCTTCGAGGCGTTGAACAGCAGGCACCCGCCGGTGCCCTGGGTCAGCATGATACGGACTGCGTTCTGGGCCACCGTCTGGTGGGCCCAGAAGTTGAGTTCGAACGACTGGCGCAGCACCGCGTCCGCCACCTCGCCGATCTTGCCCTGCCAGGCCGCACCGGCGTTCGACACCGCGATGTCGACGCCGCCATAGGTGGCGCAGATCTGGTCGAAGGCGGCCCGCACCTGATCGGGCTTGGTCACGTCGCAGGCAATCGCCAACGCCCCGATCGGCTTGGCCACAGCCGCCGCGGCGTCGGCCTTGAGATCGAGCACGGCCACCTCGGCACCGGCGGCGACGAAGGCGCGCGCGGTGGCGGCGCCTATGCCGGAACCGCCGCCGGTCACCACCGCGACCTGGCGGGCGAGCGGCTTCTCAACGCCCTTGCCGAGCTTGGCCTGTTCGAGCGACCAATATTCGACGTCGAACAGGTCGCCCTCGCTCACCGGCAGGAAGCAACCAACCGCCTCGGCGTCGGTGACGACCTCGACCGTGTTCTCGGCCAGATCGGCGGCGATCATGGCGTCCTTCTTCGAGGCGCCGAGGCCGAACAAGCCGAGGCCGGGGACCAGGATCACGCGCGGATAAGGATCGAGCTCCTTCTTGGCCGGGCCGCGCCGGCCGTTGTGGCGCGCGAAATAGGCGTGATAGTCGGCGACGTACCGGTCGAGGGCGGCCCTGGCGGCAGACGCGAAGGCCGCAAGGTCGTCCGGCGGCGCCACCAGCAGCGGCGCGTTCTTGGTGCGAATCGTATGGTCGGGCGTCACCACGCCCTGTTGGCTGTAGCGGGCCAGATCGGCGCCATTGACGTATTTGAGGATGGCCGGCCCGGTGCGGAAATCGAGGATCAGCCGGCGGTAGAGGCCTTCATTGTCGTCGACCGGGGCCGACACGAGGCCGCGCAGGATGGGCGCGATCGCGTGCACCGGCGCCAGGCGCGGCGGCACATTGACGGCGGTAAAGACTTTGCGGCCGGCCTTGGCGATGCGGTTTTCGGCCAGCGTCACCAGCGCGATCATGCGTTCGTAGGCCTCTTCGGCCGTGGCCCCGAACGAGAAGATGCCATGCTTCAAAAGAACCAGTCCCTCGGTGGCGGGGTGCTTCTCCTGCACCTCGGCCGCGACCTTGGCGAGCGCGAAGCCCGGCATGATGTAGGGAACGGCCGGCGCACGGCCGTCGAACACCTCCGCCGCGATGCGGTCGCCGTCGGGCTGGTCGGTCAGCGCCAGCACCGCGGTCGAATGGGTGTGGTCGATGAACTTGTGCGGCAGGAAAGCGTGCAGCAGTGTCTCGATCGAGGGATTGGGCGCGGCCGAGTCGAGCAGGGCGCCGCGCTGAATGTTGACCATGTCTTCGTCGGACAGGCGCTCCAGCCGGCGCAGCCGGCGCAGCACATCAAGGCGGACGGACGGCAGACCGGGCGGCTCGATATTGCCCATGTCCCATCCCGACCCCTTGACGCAAAGGACCGCCACCTCGTCGCCGAGCGCATCGGTGAGCCTCGTCTTGACCGACGTATTGCCGCCGCCATGCAACACCAACTTGGGGTCGCGGCCCAGCAGCCGCGTCGTGTAGACGCGCAGCGCGAGATCCTCGTTGATGCCCTTGGCCGCGTACTGGGCGACGGCGGCCCTGGCGTCGGCCTGGTTCCACTTCGACAGCACCCGATGCTCCTCCGTATCCGTGTCAGCCAGCCCACCGACCGGCGGGCGAATGGGCACGCGGCCGGACCCTAGCGCCGGCTCCGCAACGAGACAAACCAAATCCACAGCGGCCGCACGCAACGGCGTGCCGTTAGCGCTTCGCCCGCTCCGGGTAGAGGCCAAGCAGGCCCTGCTCGGAGGCGGCGCACACGCCGCGTTCGGTGATCAGGCCGCTGACCAACCGCGCCGGCGTCACATCGAAGGCGAAGTTGGCGGCCGGAGTCCCATCGGGCGTGATCTGGACGGTGCGGATCGAGCCGTCGTCGGCCCGCCCGGTCATGTGCGTCACCTCGCGGACGTCGCGCTGCTCGATCGGAATGGCCCGCCCGTCGGCCAGCGACCAATCGATGGTCGAATGCGGCAGGGCCACATAGAACGGTACGTCGTTGTCCTTGGCGGCGGCCGCCTTGAGATAGGTGCCGATCTTGTTGCAGACGTCGCCGTTCCGCGTGGTGCGGTCGGTGCCGACGATGCAGAGATCGACTTGGCCACGCTGCATCAGGTGGCCGCCGGCATTGTCGGGAATGAGGGTGAAGGGGACACCGTGACGACCGAGCTCCCAGGCGGTGAGCGACGCCCCCTGGTTGCGCGGCCGCGTCTCGTCGACCCAGACATGGAGGGGAATTCCCTCGTCGTGGGCGACGTAGATGCCGGCGAGGGCGGTGCCCCAGTCGACGGTAGCGAGCCAGCCGGCGTTGCAATGGGTCAGCACCTGGACGCGGGGGTCCGGTTGGCCGGCGTCGTTCTTGCGGTGCCAGGCGGCGGCAATCAGGCCAGTCGCGCGCTCGCCGATGGCGCGACAGGTGGCGACGTCGTCATCGCAGATCTCGGCGGCGCGCCGATAGGCGGCGGCGACGCGGCGATCGGGCGGCGTATTTTTCAACACGCCGCGGACATCGTCGAGCGCCCATTTGAGATTGATCGCCGTCGGGCGCGTCTGCACCAGCTGCTCGTAGGCCCGATCGAGCGCGGCGTCCGAGGCATCGGCCCGCGCCGCCAGGGCCAGCCCATAGGCGCCACAGGCGCCGATCAGCGGCGCCCCGCGCACCTGCATGGTCTTGATCGCCTGCGCCGCCGCGGCCACGGTCGTGAGGTGGAGCACGACGAAGTCGTAGGGCAGCCGGGTCTGGTCGATGATGGCGACCGACCAGCCGTCGTCGCCCACCCAGATCGACCGGTAATGCCTGCCGTCGACTTTCATCAGTGGCCGGCGAAGGCGCAGAGCGCGTGCACGGCGTGGCCGGCGTCGCGGAGGCGCTGGGCGCCGCCGAGGTCGGGCAGATCGATGATGAACGCGCAGCCGACGATCTGGCCGCCCACCTGCTCGATCAGCTTGACGACGGCGAGCGCGGTCCCGCCGGTCGCAATCAGGTCATCGACCAGCAAAATGCGTTCGCCCTCTAGGATCGCGTCGGTGTGAACTTCGACGCGGTCGGTGCCGTATTCGAGTTGGTAGTCCTGTCCCACCGTGGCGGCGGGCAGCTTGCCCTTCTTGCGCACCGGCACGAAGCCGGCAGCCAGTTTTTCGGCCACCGCGCCACCGAGGATGAAGCCGCGCGCCTCGATGGCGGCGATCTTGTCGATGGGTTTGCCGCGGTAGTGACCGACGATGCCCTCGATGGTCAGGCGGAAGCCAACCGGATCCTGCAGCAGCGTCGTGATGTCGCGGAACATGATTCCCGGCTTGGGATAGTCGGGAATGGTGCGGATGCGCGACTTGATCGGCATGGCGGCCCCCGCTCAGCGCGGCTGGAGGACGCGGCCAGCGACCGCGTCGAGCTTGGCCAGCACCGCCGCCTCGCGCGCCGCGGGCGCGGTGATCAACGCGAACTCGAGGGCGCGGTCGCAGCCGGCCGGACAGACGGCCGGCCGGTCGCGCAGCATCGGCACCATCTTTTTCACCAGTTGGCGCGCGTTGTCGGCGTTCTGGTTCAGCACCTTGATGATGTCCGCGACCTGGACGTGGTCGTGGTGGGGATGCCAGCAATCGTAATCGGTGACCATCGCCACCGTGGCGTAACACATCTCGGCTTCGCGGGCCAACTTGGCTTCCGGCATGTTGGTCATGCCGATGACGTCGCAACCCCACGAACGATAGAGGTGCGACTCGGCCAGCGAGGAGAATTGCGGACCCTCCATGGCGAGATAGGTGCCGCCGCGCGCCGCATGCAGGCCAAGCTCGAAGGCCGCGGCCTGCAGCAGGTCGCCAAGGCGCGGACAGACCGGGTGCGCCATCGACACGTGCGCCACCATGCCTCGGCCGAAAAAACTCTTGGCGCGCGCGAAGGTGCGGTCGATGAACTGATCGACGATCACGAAGGTGCCGGGCGGGAAATTCTCACGGAAGCTGCCGACTGCCGACAGCGACAGGATGTCGGTCACGCCGGCCCGCTTGAGGATGTCGATGTTGGCGCGGTAGTTGATGTCGCTGGGACTGAAGCGGTGACCGCGGCCGTGGCGCGGCAGGAATACCGTCTTGATGCCGTCGAGGTAGCCGACAAGCACCTCGTCCGAAGGCTCGCCCCAGGGCGAGGATACCCGAATCCACTGCGTATCCTTCAGGCCCTCGATCTCGTAGAGCCCCGATCCGCCGATCACGCCGACGACCGGAAAATCCTTTTGCGCCGCCATCATCGCCCCCTGATTCCCCCGTGCCGGAACGTTCTATAGCCGATCGGGCGGGCGACGAAAGCCCTCAATCCACGGAAAAACAAAGGCCGCCCAGGGCGGCCTTTGCGGGTGCGCGGCATCGCCGATCTAGTGCTGGTCGCGCCAGACGCGCTGTTTGACGAACCAGAACAGGATCGTCAGGCCGAGCAGGAAGAGGATCACCTGGAAGCCCAGACGATGACGCTCCTCGAGGTTGGGCTCGGCCGCCCAATGCAGGAAGGTGACGACGTCCTCGGCCATCTGCGCCACCGTCGCCTTGGTGCCGTCGGCGTAGTCGACCTGATTGTCGCTGAGCGGCTGCGGCATGGCGATCTGGTTGCCAGAGAAGACCTTGTTGTAGTTCATCCCGGTCGCCATCTTCATGCTGCCCGGCGCCGCGCCGTAGCCGGTGAGAACGGCGTAGACGTAGTCGGGCCCGTGCTCGCGCGCCTTGGTGATGAGCGACAGGTCAGGCGGCAACGCGCCGCCGTTGGCCGCCCGCGCCGCAGCGTCATTGGCATAGGGATGCGGCAACCGATCCAACAGGCGGCCCGGCCGCTGGAACATCTCGCCCTCGTCGTTGGGACCGTCCGTGACCTGGGCTTCAGCCGCCAACGCCTTGGCTTCGGCCTCGGTGAAGCCGAGGCCGACGAGGTTGCGGAACGCCAAATATTTGACCGCGTGGCAGCTCGAGCAAACCTGCTTGTAGACGAGATAGCCGCGCTGCGCCTTGGCACGGTCGAAGGTACCGAACACGCCGTTGAACGACCATTCGCGCGCCGAGACCGCTGCGCCTTCAGCGGCCAGCGCCGGAACCGCCGACGCGCCGAAACCGACGGCGAGCGCCGCCGCAGCCAGGAATCCAACCAGCCGCGTCATTCCGCCGCCTTCGGCGCCGCGGCGCCGCCTCCCGGCAATACCGCCGCACTTATCGAATCGGGCAGCGGCTTCGGCCGCTCGAACCAACCGACCAGCGGCAGGATGAAGATGAAGTGGACGAAGTAGTAGGCCGTCGCGATGCGGCCGATCAGCAGGGCCGATCCTTCGGCCGGTTGCGAGCCAACCCAGCCGAGCACCCCGAAATCGATGGCCAGAATCCAGATGAATTGCTTGAACACCGGCCGGAAACGACCCGAGCGAACCCGCGACGTATCGAGCCAGGGCAGCAACGCCCAGACCGCGATCGAGGCGAGCATGGCAATGACGCCCAGCAGCTTGTCGGGAATCGACCGCAGGATGGCGTAGAACGGCAGAAAATACCATTCTGGGACGATGTGCGGTGGCGTCTGCAGCGGATTCGCCGGCTTGTAGTTGTCAGGATGGCCGAGATAGTTGGGCTCGTAGAAGACCAGGAGGGCGAGGATCAACGCAAAGGTGCTGATGACCGACAAATATTTGCTGGTGTAGTAGGGCCGATAGGGAAGCGTATCCTGCGGCCCCTTGACGTCGATCCCGATCGGATTGTTCGGGCCATGCACGTGCAACGCCCAGATGTGCAGCAGGGTGATGCCGAAGATCACGAACGGCAGCAGGTAGTGCAGACTGTAGAAGCGCTGCAAGGTGGGCGAGTCGACCGAGAAACCGCCCCACAGCCAAGTCGTGATCGCCTCGCCGACGACCGGAATCGCTGAAAACAGATTGGTGATCACGGTGGCCGCCCAGAAACTCATCTGGCCCCACGGCAGGACGTAACCCATGAAGGCGGTCGCCATCATGATCAGGAAGATCACGACGCCGATGATCCAGAGAAGCTCGCGCGGCGCCTTGTAGGACCCGTAATACATCCCGCGGCCCATGTGGATGTACACCGCGGCAAAGAACAGCGACGCGCCGTTCGAGTGCATATAGCGCATCAACCAGCCCTGATTGACGTTGCGCATAATGTGTTCGACCGAGTCGAAGGCCATCGTTCCATGCGGGACGTAATGCATGGCGAGGATGATGCCGGTCACGATCTGCAGCACCAGGACCACGGTCAGCAGGCCGCCAAAGCTCCACCAATAGTTCAGGTTTTTCGGCGTCGGCTGATCGGCGCCAATCGTCGCTTCGACGGCGGAGAAGATCGGCAACCGGTATTCGATCCAGCGAATCAGCGGGTTGGTGTACTGACGCTTAGGCGCGGTCGCCATGGTTCGGCCCTAACCGATGCGGATGCGTTTGTCGTCGAGGTAGGTGTATTGCGGCACGGCCAAATTGTGCGGCGCCGGCCCCTTGCGGATGCGGCCCGCGGTGTCGTAATGCGAACCGTGGCAAGGACAGAACCAGCCGCCGAAATCCCCGCGCGGATCGGTCGACTTCTGCCCAAGCGGAATGCAGCCGAGGTGGGTACAGACGCCCACGAGAATCAGCCATTCCGCCTTTTGGACGCGCTGGGCGTCGGGCACCGGGTCGGGCAGCCCGGCCTTGTCGTCGGCCTTGGCCCGGGCGATCTCGTCCTTGGTGCGGTGGCGCACGAAAACCGGCCGGCCACGCCAAGTCACGGTGATGCTCTGACCCTCTTCGATCGGCGAGAGGTCGACCTCGGTCGAGGCCAAGGCCAGGACATCCGCTGAGGGATTCATCGAATTGATGAAAGGCCAGGCCGTGTAGGCCACCCCTACGGCCGCAGCACCGGTCGCCGCGACGAACAGGAAGTCGCGCCGCGTGCCGTGCCCACCCTTGTGGTCCGCCGTAGTCGCCATGGACCCCCCCTGAAGCCGGAAGCCGGCAACCCCCTGAAAACCCCAGAAAACGCGCGCCTTTTTCCCATCTTTGCCTGGGCTTGTCCAGAACGACCTATGGCACGATCCGGCCGCCCGCCACGCGACAAGTTGACGCAATCGTGCGGCCTCGCCGATATCGTCGGCGCGATGAAAGCCGTTCAGATTGGCCGCGATGCGCCTCGCTCTGTTTCAACCCGACATTCCGCATAATGTCGGCGCCATGATTCGTCTCGGCGCCTGTCTCAGCGCAGCTATCGAGATCATCGAGCCTTGCGCTTTCCCGTTGACCGACAAAGGGTTATGGCGCGCCGCGCTCGACTATGCCGAACACGCCCGCGTTGCCCGCCACCGCTCGTGGCAAGTCCTCACCGCCACCCGCCGCGCCGGCGAGCGCGGGCTGTTGCTGACGACCAAGGCAAACCAACCCTATTGGACGTTCCGCTTCGCGCCGGGAGACACTCTGATCGTCGGCGGCGAGAGCCAGGGCGTCCCCGCGGCCGTCCATGATGCCGCCGACGCGCGCCTGATCATTCCGATGGTGCCGGGCTTGCGATCGCTCAATGTCATCACCGTCGCCGCCATCGTATTAGCAGAAGCGCTGCGCCAGACCGGCAGCTTCCCCCTACTCCAGGCCGCTACGCCATGACCGCCATGCTTAACCAACGAAAAGAGGCCGCCGCCCGCTGGTTCGCCATGCTGCGCGATGAAATCTGCGCGCAGTTCCTGGCTCTCGAGGAAAGCCACCGCGGTCCGCATGCCGCGCGCGCGCCCGGCCGCTTCACGCGCAAAGCCTGGGATCGACCAGGTGGCGGTGGCGGCGTGATGTCGATCATGGCAGGCCGGGTGTTCGAGAAGGTCGGGGTCAACATCTCCACGGTGTCCGGCGAGTTCTCTGCCGATTTCCGAAAACAGATTTCCGGAGCCGAGGACGATCCGCGCTTCTGGGCGAGCGGTATCTCGCTGGTCGCCCACCCGTGGTCACCGCACGTTCCCCCGGCGCATATGAACACCCGCTTCATCGTCACCACCAAAGCCTGGTTTGGCGGCGGTGCCGACTTGAATCCGATCGTGCCGGTCGAACGCGATACTGCGGACTTTCATCACGCCTTGCGAGTCGCCTGCGAGCGGCACGACCCGTCGTACTATCCAAAATTCAAGCAATGGTGCGACGAGTACTTCTTCAACAAGCATCGCAATGAGCTGCGCGGCGTCGGCGGAATCTTCTACGACTATCTCGACAGCGGCGACTGGGCCAAGGACTTCGCCTTCACCCAGGATGTCGGCCGCGCGTTTCGCGACATCTACCCCGATCTGGTCCGCCGGCACTTCGATCGAAGCTGGACCACGGCTGAGCGCGAGCACCAATTGGTCCGCCGCGGACGCTACGCCGAGTTCAACCTCGTCTACGATCGCGGCACGGCGTTCGGTTTGAAGACAGGCGGCAACGTCGAAGCGATCCTGATGTCGCTGCCGCCCGAAGTGAAGTGGCCGTGAGGCGCCGATCGCCCCACCTGGCCCCGCCGCGAGGCCGCCCTAGGCGCCCCGCGCGCCAACCCATAGGATAGCGGCCATGCGCGTCCTTTTCCTGGTCGCCGCCACGCTGGCCCTGATCGGCGCCGCCTCCGCCGGCGCAACCGAGCTGTCCGATTTCTATGGCTACTGGTCGGGAAGCGGCGTGGCCGAGACTGAACGCGGCGATGATGCCGGACGGGAACAGCGAATGATGCAAGTCATCGTGCGCCCGCACCCGCGCGGCTTTCAGCTTTGCGGGGCAACGTTGCGGAACAACACGCGACGCCCAGCCCAAGAGTCGATCTCCATGTCCCTGTTCGCGCCCACGGCAGCCAACGGGTGGCTCGCCTTTTTCACCCGCGAGACCGAAGCGGCACAGCAGACGGCTTGGGCGGTTTTGGCTGGCAACACGCTCACCGTCACCAGCCAAGTCGTCGACGAAGACGGCAACGCGGAAACTTAGGTCTACAGCCGCACGCTCGCCAAGGGCGCGATGGATTTGCACTTCGAACGCTACGCCAACAACGAATTGAAGCGTACCGTTCAGGGGCGCCTCAAGCGGAGCAAGCCCAAGGGTAAGAATTGGTGCTGAGGCCGCGCCAGTGCCCATCCCGAGGGCTTCGGCTATGCTCCTAAGCCAAGAGGACGTCTCGAATTCTGCCGCGCGTCGCGTTAGCCGCCCTGGTGCTGGTCGTCGGCCTCGCCTCGCCGCTCACCGCCCAGAACCGCACCGGCATCGGCGCCTTTTATGGCGACTGGCGCGGCAGCGGCGTCTCGCAGAGCAACGTCAGTCTGAACTTCAAAGTGACCGCGCGTCACCTCGACGTGTCGGTCCGGCCCGACGGGAATGGGTTCCGCATCTCATGGACGACGGTTCGGCGCCAAAAGGGCGATCCCGGCAATCCGACCGCCGAACGCAAAGCCGCCGAGATCCGCTTCTCGCCGAGCGACAAGCCGAACGTCTGGCGTGCCACCGATTTGGCCGACCCGATGGGCCCGAACGGCTATGCTTGGGCAAGGCTCGACCGCCAGGTCCTGACCATTCACATCCTTGCCGTTCGCGACGACGGCAGCTACGAAATGCAGATCTATGAGCGCGCCCTGGAGGGCAGCGGCATGAAGCTGGAGTTCACGTCGCTGCGCAACGGCGACACTGCTCGCATCGTCAAAGGCCGGCTCGTGAAGGTTGCCAATTGAGGTCGCGTCATGAGTGCTGAACAGCTTGCAAAGCTGCTGCGCGATCGCCGCGTGCTCGATCAAGGGGTCGCCGCGATCACCGGAAAAGGGATCGAACCCGGCGATGTCGGACGCGCCATCGTGTCCGACGTCTTCGCGATCGCCTTCGCGCTCAGCGGCATCGGAACCTTCAGCGGCGGCATTCTGGCCGGCAAGACGGTGGCCGTCCGCTGGTACCGCGCCGGCGAGGGTAACGTCGAGTTGCCGTCGCCGTTGACCGACTATCTGTTGGTGCTCCGTTCGGGCGACGACCCGTGGACGATCGCCGAGGTGTGTATGTTTGAAGCGCCGGCCATGATCGGTCGCCTGCGTGCGCGCGGCGCGACGATCAGCGGCACGATCGGCATCCGCCAAGCTGATTTCGAAGAGGCGCGTGTGTATCCGGCGCACGCCAGTCACCTGCTGCCCCTGTCGGCGGAACAGCGGCAAAAACTCGGCTTGTTCGCGCGCTAATTTATTTGTTGGGGTTATCCACAGGATATCCACAACGTATAGAATAGCTTCGTTCTTTACAACTTACGAGCGAGACGCCTGCGATCCCCTTGGTGGTGCGGGCATTTTTCCGGCTGCCCGCCGGGTTGGGGGCAACCTTGAGTCAAGAGTCCATCGCGTTGCCGCTTGATAATCGGCAGCGCCCCCAGCAGGCGCTGGATCAGGCGTTAGAGCGTCTGTTCACGCGCGGCAAACGCATCACTGAAGTCCGACTGCCGCGCCATGCCGCGGATCGCATCGGAATTCCGGTGAAGGGTTCGATGTACAAGGACCTGCGTCTCGTCGCGGTCACCGACGGCGACCGCGCGGTCCTGACGTACGAGGACTAGCGCGCTCCACCAGCACACCGCCGCGTGAGCGGTTCTGCACGAGGGTTCGCAACTTGCGCAGGCAGGCTTGCCGATCGGCGGCGAAGTCGCCCGCTATCCACCACGACTCGACCGCACCGAGCAGCTTGCCGATCTCAGGGCCTTGGTCTACGCCCGCGCGACGGATATCAGCGCCGCTCAGCGGGAGCACGGGCACATCGAAGCGGGCTGCCAGAGTCAAATAGCGCATGAAGTCGTCGTTCGCGCCACCCGCCCGGGCCCAAGCGAGGAACACGAGCGCAGCGAACAGTGCGTGGCGCGTGCGATAGAGTGCCGCGCGAACATCGCAATCGGGCATCCCGGGGATAATCGCAATGGGCGGGTCGAGCATCTGGGTGAGCGCCCGACGCTGCTCGGTCGACAGCCTGAGGCGATGGGCGAAATTTTCGGCCAGCGCCGTCCCGCTCTGGGCCGGAACCGCGATCAGCGCCGCCAAGCGCAACAGCGGGTCGGGGTCGAACTCGGTCGACACCTCGATCTCACGGAGACGGCCCACCACCTCCAGCCTCGTCGCCTCCGGCAGAATCACCTGCAGGACCCCGACCGCTCCCATCATCGAAAGCGCCGGCAACGGGTTGGGCGCCGAGAGCAAGCGCAACAACTCGCCGGCAATCCGCTCCGCCGACAGTTGTTCCAGGTGTGGTGCCGCCTCGCTGCAAGCTTTGAGGGCGCCCTCATCGAGGGCGGTGCGACCATAGAAGGCGAAAAAGCGAAAAAACCGCAGGATGCGAAGGTAGTCCTCGGCGACGCGCTGGCGCGGGTCGCCGACGAAACGCACCCGCCCAGCGCTCAGGTCCGGCAGCCCCCCGGTCGGATCGTAGATCGTGCCGTCAGGGTCGGCGAACAGGGCGTTGAACGTGAAATCGCGCCGCGCCGCATCGGCGGCCCAGTCGTCGGTGAATTCGACGGTCGCGTGGCGCCCGTCGGTGGCGACGTCGCGGCGCAACGTAGTTACCTCGACGTGACGATGGTCGGCGATGGCGGTGACGGTGCCATGCTTGATCCCGGTCGGGACGGCGCCGAGACCCGCTCGTTTGAGCAAGGCGATGACCGTTTCCGGCGCATCGGGGGTCGCCAAATCGATGTCCTTAGCCTCTTGTCCGAGGATGGCGTCGCGCACGCAGCCACCGACAAAACGCACAGTCGCTCCATCCGCCTGCAGGGCCGCCAATACTTTGCGGGCAGCAGATTCGATCATCCAGCGCGGCGATGAGATCACTAAAGCGGGTTTCACCAGGAGAGTCCTGCTTGGGGATTTTCGAAGCTTAGTCTTGTGGAGTCCGGGCAGGCGGCCATCTATGATCCGTCGTTCTCCCCAACAGTTGTCCGAAGAGACCTACATGTCCAGCAGTGAGGCCACCGAGCATCCGGGGAGCAAACTCGCCAAACAGGAACGGCCGTTAGCGTCGGGGGCCGATTTTGTTTCGCCTCTCCAACTGTTGCGCCAAATCTGGGGGGGCAAATGGGTCATGCTGATCGTCTTCATTTGTTCCATTGCATGCGCCGCGTGGATATTGAAGCATTCCGTTCCGCTCTATGTGGCTACCTTGACGATCGGACCCGCGGGGCCTTTGCCGTTGAGCTCCTCCCCGACGCGGAATGCTAATAACGAAAGCGTGCTCGCAGCCGTTTTGAGTGGTGGAGGCAGCAGGGCTCTTTCCCCGTTTTTGTTGCTGACGGAAACGCTGGGTTCGGTGACGCTGGCCGAACGACTCCAGGGAAAATATGCCCTGCTGCAGGTCTTCTACAGGGACGAGTGGGACCCTGCCAGTCAGACCTGGCACGAGCCTCCGGGTATCAACGACACGTTTGACGCTCGCCTCAACCGTTTTTTTGGCCTGCCGGTGTGGACGGCGCCCTCATCGATACGACTTGCCGAGCATCTGAAGGGCAGCATCAAGATCATTGCGACCAGGGGTGGACTCACCCAATTGGAATATCTCCATCGCGATCCACAGTTTGCCGCGCAGCTTCTCCAGCGAGTATTTGGAGAAGCAGACGATCTAATCCGCAGCCAGGAGCGCGCCAAAACGCTTGCCAATCTCGATTACATCAAGCGACAGCTCGACATTATTACTGCACGCGAACACCGCGACGCGCTGACGGTCACCCTCGTCCAGCTCGAACGCAACATGATGTCCATCGAGTCGACCCTCCCATTTGCAGCCACCGTGATGGACGGGCCGGTCGCGGGGGAAAACCCGATCTCGCCTAACCTTCGCCGAACATTTGCCATCGCCGCAGCAGTCGGGCTGTTGGCGGGCGCAGCTCTTGCTTGGCTATGGTCCATCGTTCCGTTGCCGTGGCGACGCTAGGGTAATCTCACCGAATGGTACTCGCTGCCGAGATCGATGTTCGCCGCTTCACCGTAGATCGGTCCCTGGTCGGGGCCGGCGCTCATCTCTTTCTCGCGTTCGCTTTTCTACCCTATGTCGCGATTTTTCCGCTCGGATCAGACCTCCAGCCCTACGCTTTGGCCGCGGCCGCAGCGATCCTATTCGCATCGACATGGAGGCTTGTGCCCGTTTCCCTGCTCGCGCTCGGTATCGCAGGAATCGTAGCGCTGATTTTCATCCTGTTCGCAGCGCGAGACTTTCTAACGCTTCGCGTTGCGCTCAACTATTGTGCCCTGCCCATCATTGCCCTGGCCACCTATCGCCTTCTGGAAACCTGCGGCGACGCCCTCTTGAGCGGTCCGATCTGGTTCTACAGCCTGCTTTGGGGCGCTGTCGGTGCGATCCAGACGGCGGTCAATAGCGATTTTCTTCTTTTTCTTGTGAGCCGCCAGCAGGTGAGCTTTGCCGGTCGTGGCGTTCAAGGTCTATCGCCCGAGCCCACTCATTACGGACTCAATTGTTTACTGATCCTGTTCCTCGCGTTGATGCATGTTCGCCGTTACCGCTTGGCGCTAACTTTCGTGCTCGTCGTCCAGATTTTTCTATTTGCGCGATCGGCGACAGCCATCGCCATATTGGTTCTTTTCGTCGGCCTTGTTTTGGCGATGCGGTTGGCAAGTTGGAAAGGGACCGTGGCGGTCGGCCTCCTCGGCCTAGCCAGCCCATTCCTGATCGAATCGGCAGACCAAGTACTGCAGACTTTCGCCGGCGCGCGAGCCGCTGACCTCGCACTCGCTGTCATGTCCGATCCCGTGGCGCTTCTGTCACGCGACTGGAGTTTGAACCAGCGCTTCTTTCATATTTTCTTTTCCGCGAAAGGTGCTTTTGAGAATTTTCTGCTGCCCAACGGCTTTGACGCATTTGCCGAGTATTCCCGTCAGCAATCCGGTGAATACCGGGACAGCCTGTCGCGCGATCAGTTCGGCAACGTCATTCCTGTGGAATCGGTGCAAATACTGAGCGGCCTTGGGGGCGCCCTGTTCCACCTCGGGCTGGTAGGATTTCTCATCCCGCTGAGCTTGGCATGGCTCATTCATCGTCACCTTGGCTCACAGATCCTTCGGACCATTCCCTATTGTGGGCTTCTCTTCGCGATCCTGCTGATGGCTATGCCACTCGGCACGCCGCTCATTGGCGTCATCGCCGGCTACCTCGCCTATCGCGTCCACGGCAAGTCCATGCCACCGGAAGCGCGAACAGCCTAACGCGTCGGGGGTGGAACGATTCGGCCGCCCTCAATACGGGCGGGTTCGTAGCGGGTTCCAGGCTTGGTGCCGTCGATCAGCGCCGTCGCCCCCAACGAGGCAATCAACAGGGCGAGGCCGACGATGATCAAGGTTACCCAGGGTGCGTCATGCCACGACGGCGCGTCGGGCTTCTTGCGCCCGACAAACAAATAGATCCCATAGGCCGCGAATGGCAGCAGGAAGGGAAGCGCGGTCAGAAGCGCGCGCACCATGGCGGTCAGCCGACCAGCCGGCGGTGGAGGTTGACCAGCATTCCGGCGGTTGCGCCCCAAATGTAATGGCACTCGAACGGCAGAACATAGAAGTGCCG